>CAMOIA010000008.1 GCA_946615785.1 uncultured Clostridia bacterium | reverse complement strand
ATGACGTCTACTTCCGCACCGCCGCCTCCACCACCGCCGGCTCCTACGGCTTCCTGGCCAAGAACACTGCCGTCACCGTGACCGGTGAAAACGGCAATTTCTACAAAGTGACCTACGGCGGACGCAGCGGCTACGTGATGAAGACTTACATCACCTTCACAGCGCCCTCCTCCACCGCAGCGCCCGGCGGCGACACCAACTGGTCCACTCCGCAGACCGGTTACGTCATCATGAATGACGTGTACTTCCGCACCGCGCCTTCCACCAGCTCCGGTTCCTACGGAATGCTGAGCAAGGGAACGGCTGTCACCGTGACCGGCGAAAACGGCAATTTCTACAAGGTGACCTACAATGGACGCAGTGGCTATGTGATGAAGACCATGATCTCCTCCACAAAGCCTGCGGATACGACGCCCGGCAGCAACTGGACGACCAGCAAAACCGGCTACATCACCATGAACGAAACCAATTTCCGCACGGCGCCCTCCACCAGCTCCGGTATTTACCGCCAGCTGAACAAGAACACGGTCGTCACCGTGACCGGTGAAAGCGGCGATTTCTACAAGGTGACCTACAACGGCGTGAGCGGCTATGTGATGCGCAGCTATGTCACCTTCACCAATCCGAATAATCCGTATTCCGGCACTTCCACGACCGAAAGGCTCGACTGGTTTAACGGCGGCAAGAATATCTTCCAGCGCGGCGATACCTTCCAGATGAAGGACTGCTACACCGGCAGGATTATCAACTGCTACATCCAGTCCGCCGGAAATCACCTCGACGCCGAACCGCTCACGGCCTCCGATACCTCGGCGCTCCTTAGCGTCTACGGCGGAAGCTGGAGCTATGTGCGCAGGCCCGTTCTGGTCAAGTACAACGGACATGTGTATGCCGGTTCCCTTTACTGCGAACCGCACGGCGATCAGGTGATCACCAACAACAACTTTGACGGACAGTTCTGCGTACACTTTACAGGCAGCAAGACCCACGGCACCAGTGTTGTGGACGCCGACCATCAGAGCGCCATCTCCACCGCCATGGGTTACACCTGGTAATCTTCACGAACTTCAAGAGGGCCGCGGCAGTTGCCGCGGCCCTCTTTTATCATGCGAATACAACAAACATCGGCAAAGGCGCACGTTATGGGCTTTCGCCGCACCCGTCCAGGCGCCTGGAGACCTGTCTTTCGGCGCCCGCCTTAAATCGGATAGGAAATCGACTCCGCCGCCTGTCTGTCCAGCGCGTACCTTGAGGTTTTGAGTACCTTCAGGCTGCTTTCGAGGGATTTTCTTTCAAACAGCTCCGTAATGCCAAGCGCCGCCGCTTTCCGGCCGAACGCGTCCACCCGATCCATATGCCCGGGCTCTGAAATATCTTCGCGCGCAAGGCGAACATAGGCGATGGAAAGGGCCTCGCGTTCGACACGCTCGTGCTCCACCCCATCGGTCTTCGAAAGCGCCGTTTCCAGCAGTCTTTCCGCTTCGGACAGCAAATCCTCTGTCAGGTACGCGGCATTCGGCGCGTCGTAAATGCTGGCGTGTGCATCCGCGGAGTAAAACAGCTTTGCGTACGCGAGCATGGCGTCCCCGCCGTTTCCAAAGTATCCGTGACAGAAATCGTCCGTCAGCGCGTCCGCGTCCGCATCCACGTTCCACATGAGCTTTGCGAGCAGATAAATCTTCAAAGGGCCAAGCGCGCCGGACCTGCCCAGGGAAAAATTGCCCTGTTCGAACACGCCCTTTACACCTAGGGATTTGAACAGACGCAGGTTTGCCTGGAGCGATCCCAGATTGGGGAGCGGCTGCAGATAATTGGCGTAGTTCACCGTGTAATCCCAGATGAACAGGTTTTCGGTGATCGCGCTCCAGCCGCGCAGATCGCGCAGGAAATCGCTTTCGCATCTGTTTTCGCCCGCGGATGCGGAAAACGTCAGTGTGGTCGGGGTCTGCACGTTGATTCTGCCGGTTTCAAACGCACAGGCGTCAAGCGCATGGCTCCGGCAGCTTTCAATGGGACACAGCCGCACGATCACGTTGTGCCGCGGGCGCGTATACCTTGGCGGTTTGCGGCAGTACAGGTAGGCGAAGGTGTGGATCATGATGTCAGGATATACCTGCTCCACCGCCTCGGCGACATCATTCACAAAGCGGATCATGGTGCCGCTCGCGCTGCCCTCCTCCCGGTCAACGGCACGGCAGGACGGACATTCGCAGGGATTGTACCAGTCATTCATGGAAACGGAAAACACGCGGTACGACGGGTTTTCGCGTTTCCATTTTTTCACGCCTTCGATGCAGATCCGCTTCACTTCCGGATTCGTCAGGCAAAGCTGGCTCCTCTCCCGCAGACGCTGCCCTGCGACCATGGAAAAGTATTCCGGATGCGCGTCATAATAAACGTCTGGCGGTACGAGCCTGTTAAAGGTGTGGCTGAAATTATAAAACCGCGCCTTCCCGCCCATTTCCGGCGTGATGGTGGACCTTGCGGAATTGAGCCTGAGCCTGACGGCAAACACGCCGTCCATCGCTTCCCGGTAAAACAGTTCCCGTACGCGAAAGGACGGTCGCTCCTCCCACGCGCCATCCGGCAGCGGCGAAGGCGTTTGCGGAATGCGCTCGCAGTCCTGCGCAAAAAAACGGCATCCCAGCTTTTCAAGCAGCGCGTACACGCCGTAAACCGCACCGGCGGGCAGCGAATACGCAATTCGGATGCCGGCGGGCAGAATGCGGATCTCAAAGCCGTCCTCAAGGCCCTCCTTATGCGCAAACGAAAGGCAGAACGCGGAGCAGGCCCCGCAGATTGCGTGATCCCCCCGCGTTAAAAGGTCCAGCACCCGCTTCGCTTCGCGCGCGGCATACTGCACAGGCGCCTCGGCAGACGCGCCGACGACGATCGGAAAACGGTCTGGAATCCGCATGGCATCGCCCTCCCCCGATTGGATTATTCCGTGATGCTTCCCTTCTCCACCCGCAGGATGCAGGCGGGCTTCGCGCCGGTCAGATCGCTCAGATCCGTGCAGGTCAGCAGCGTCTGCACCCGGCTGATGCGGCCGAGCAGGCGCCGCCTGCGCTCCGGATCCAATTCGCTTAAAACGTCGTCCAGAAGCAGGATCGGCGGTTCCCCCTGATCCTTTTCCAGAATATCCAGGCTTGAAAGCTTCAGGCTCAGCGCCGCCGTACGCACCTGCCCCTGCGAAGCGAAGGACCGCATTTCCTGTCCGGCGAGCGTCAGACGCAAATCGTCCCTGTGCGGCCCGAAAAGCGTGGTCTGGCGGCGGAGCTCGTCCGCTTCCGCAGCCTTCAGGCCGCGAAGCATATCGGTATACGGATCGGCGCTGTTTTCAAGCTGCCCCGTATAGGCCACGGACAGGGTTTCCGTTTCCCTGCCGCCGATATAGCGGTAATGCTCCCGCGACAGCACGTCCAGTTCCCCGGCGAGCGTTCTTCTGAGCCGCACGATGGGCACGGCGGCCTTGGCAAGCTCCTCGCTCCAGACCGGCAGCTGCCGAAGATCGTCGCTCTTTAAGATGGCATTCCGGTGCTTGAGCGCCGTCATATAGCTCTGCAGCGCGTAAAAATAACTGCGCTGACGCTGGCTGAGCAGCATATCCATCAGATGACGGCGGTATTCAGGGCCGTCCTTGACGGTTTTCAGATCCTCGGGCGAAAACATGACCGCCGTGGCGTGCCCGAAGAGCTCGCCGATGCGCGGCGCCGTCTTGCCGTTAATGTAGATCAGCTTTTTCCGCCGTTCCATCGCGTACAGGCGCACGCCCACGTCGTGCGTTCCGTCCGCGCGGGAAACCGTCAGCTGCACCGCGGCGCTGTCCTGCCCCGTTTTGATCATTTCCTTGTCGTTGCCGGTTCGGTGGCTCCTGCCGACGCAGCACAAATGAACGGCCTCGAGCAGATTCGTCTTGCCCGCGCCGTTCTCGCCCACCAGCACCGTCACGCCCTCGGGCGGGCGGAGGATCACCTGGTCATAGCACCGAAAGGAGTGCAGCCGTAAGGATTGGATGTTCATGCTTTATTTATGGTACCGCTCACCGCTGTTGATTTTCGCGCCGCGATAGATCTGCTCCAGCAGCATCACGCGCGCCAGCTGGTGGGGGAAGGTCATTTTGCTCATCGACATGCGCGCGTCCGCACGGCGGAGCACCTCCGGACTCAGGCCCAGAGAACCGCCGATGACAAACACGGCCCGCTTTGCCTTTTCCTCAAGCGTCAGGAGGCGCTTTGCAAGTTCTTCGCTCTGAAGCTGCGGCGCGTCCACGCAAAGCGCAATCACATAGTCGTCCGGTCGGATGGCGCGAAGCAGGCTTTCGCCCTCGCGCATTATCACCCTGTCCTCTTCCGCCGCGCCCGCGCCCTTGGGTTCCGGCAAATCCGGCACCTCCAGCACGGAAAGCTTGTGATACCGGGAAAGGCGTTTCACATACTCCGCAGCGGCGTCGCGGAAATACGCTTCCTTCAGTTTCCCGACACACAGGACCAGGATGTTCATTCCCCCGCGTCCTCGTCGTCAAGCACCGCAAACTCGCTTCCGTAGAGGAAATCGCGCAGGGCTTCGCGGTTCACGCTTAAATCGATCCATTGCGTGGCCATGCCGGCCTCCGGTTCCAGGCGATAGCTGTTGTCCACGGGCATGCGGATAGAATCGATGGGGGTTCCTTTGAACTGCATAGCCATATCCAGCGCGGTCATGTAATCCCCCGCGGTCATGTTGGTCATGAGCGTTCTGTCCATCACCACGTCAAGCAAATCCAGCGCCTCGTCATAGGTGATGTCGCTCAGGGAATCCGCGATGGTCGTCAGCACCGTGCGGGCGCGCTCGGTGCGCCCCACGTCCTGCGTGGCGCCGGTGATGGTGGCCACCTTGCGGATGCGCATGTAAATGACCGCCGCGTGTCCGGTAAAATGATAGGTGCCGCCGCCGGAAATGGCGGGCGTCGTCGAGGAGGCGGAAATGCTGTAGTTTTTCAGGTACCGCGCCTCGCGGTCGGTAATGGTAATGTCGACGCCGCCTACCGCGTCGACGATTTTTTCCACGCTCGAAAAGTCGACCACGATGTATTTTTCAATGTCCAGGTCAAAATGCCGGTTAATGGTATACAGAAGCGAATTCAGCGCGCCCTCGTTCTGACCGTTCAGGTAGAAAAGGTTGTTGATGCGCCCCCACTCGCCGTCTGGGCGCACGATCAGCATATCGCGGATGAAGCTTGTCAGCATCACGCGATGGCCGATCGAATCCACCGTGACCAGGATCATGCCGTCGGTATGATAGCCCATTTTGTGCTCCCAGTCGGTGTTCCAGCCGTCAAGGCATAAAAGCATATAATGATGATACCCGGCAGGCGTGGGCGTGATGGCCGAATCCTCGATCAGGGTATACGCTTCATGATCCGCCGCGAGCGAAGATATGGGCAAAAGGCTCAGGATCATCAGACACAAAAGCAGCGCGATTCCTTTTGTTCTCATTTCTGTTCTTCGGCCTGTGCCGTCTCCTCTCCGTATTTTTCAAGGGCAACGCCCGTCTCCCGGAAAAATTCGAGGCTGAATTCATCAGGGTATCCGTTTTCGTACACGACCCGTCTGATGCCGGAATTGATAATCATCTTGGCGCACATGCTGCACGGCTGGTGCGTGCAGTAAAGCGTCGCGCCGTCGATGGAAATGCCGAGCTTTGCCGCCTGAATGATGGCGTTCTGCTCCGCGTGCGCGGCATAGCAGATTTCCGCGCGCGTACCGGATGCGATGTTCTTTTTGCGGCGCAGGCATTCGCCCTTTTCAACGCAGGTCTTCATGCCCTGGGGCGCGCCGTTATAGCCGGTGGTCATGATCCGCTTGTCCTTCACAATCACACAGCCGATCTGCCGTCCCGGCGCAAAGCAGGAGGACCAGGACGCTATTTCCCTGGTCAGCTTGACAAACCGATGATCCCACTTATCCATCGTATTCCTCCCCGTACCTTTCCATCCACGTTCTGATCAGGCTCTGGCTGGCAGCCGCTGCCCGGTCCGCGTTGACAGCGTATTCAAGGCCGTTTCCGCGCAGCGTGTCGCTGATGCAGCGGTAACTGGCGTACGGCACCCCCATTTCATAGGCTGCCTGGGCAATCGCCGCCCCTTCCATGTCGCAGGCCAGCGCGCCGAAGCGATCCCGAAGCGCCTGCTTTTCTTCTATTCGCTCAATAAAACGGTCTCCCGTCGCGATCACGCCTTCCTGGGCGCGAATGCCCGCCAGAGCCGCCGCCGTTTTCAGGCGTTCCCTGGCAATTTCGTCGCAGGGCAGATAAACAAGGTTGATGCCGCTGATCATTCCCACCGGATCCCCAATGGGCGAGGTATCCATGTCGTGCTGCACGGCGGAAACGCCGATCACGGCGTCGCCGATGTCAAGCCCCGCCTCCAGCGCCCCCGCCACGCCGATGTTGACGATCAGCTTCGGCTTTTCCTGCAGGATCATGGCCTGCGCGCACATGGCGGCGTGTACCTTGCCGATGCCGCACAGCGCGAGGGCCGCCTCGTGTCCGTACAGGCGGCCCCGCCAGATCGTGGAAATGCCGATCCGGTCTTCCCTGGTCTCCGTCATCTGCCCGCGAAGGGCGTTGATTTCCCGCTCCATTGCACCGATGATGCCAATCACGTTATCTGATTCCTCCATGTTTCGGATAATGGGATGCATAAAAGCGCAGAAGGTTTTCCCCGGCGATGCCGCGCGTAAGATCCTGCCCGAAACGCTTTTCCAGCTCCCGCAGAAGGGACGGCACGCCCGACGGGTCTTCAAGCCCCTCCGGCGCGCATTCGATTCCGTCAAAATCGCTCCCGAACCCGATCTGTCCCTCGCCGCCGAGGCCCAGCATGTGTTCAAGGTGATCCGCCACGTCGCGGATGCGGGCGCGTCCGCGCTTTTTGAGGAAATGCGGATAGAAATTGACGCCCACATAGCCGCCGGCGGAAAACAGCGCACGCAGCTGATCGTCTGAAAGGTTTCGCGTGTTGTCGCAAAGCGCGCGGCAGCAGGAATGGCTCGCCAGCGGACAGATCCCCATGTCAAGCAGGTCATAAAACCCCGCTTCGTTCAGATGGGAAACGTCCGGCGCGATCCCAAGGCGCGTCATTTCCCTGACCGCCTCCCGGCCAAACGCGGTCAGCCCGCTCGTCATATCCACGCAGTGCGGCGTAGCCAGGGCATTTTTGTAATTCCAGGTAATAGCCGCCATGCGCACGCCGATCGCCTGCCAGTGTTCGAGCGTTTCAAGGCCGTTTAGAAGAAGGTCGCAGCCCTCTACGCTCAGCATAAAGGCCGTTTCCCCCTCTTTCGCGTCCTGCGGGGAAAACGCCTGTTTCCTTGTTTGAATCCAAATGGCGAAAACCGCTTCCATGGCGGAAAACGCCCTCCCGATGGCTTCGATGTCCGCCTTTCCGCCGACGAACATCGCCATGGTCTGCAGCGAGACTCCGCCTTTTGCAAGCGTTTCGTCCGTCACGACCGGCTGGTCATCCGGATGCATGGCCATCCGGTAAAGGGTATCGCAGTGCGTGTCACAAATCAGCATTTTCTCTGCCTTTCAATAACGCATTCTCAGTTCGGTGGCGGCGCGGACCTGTAGAGTGCATGGTTCTGTTTTCGCCTTGCGCCCCTGCCCGCTTTCTTCAGCCGTTTGCAGCCGATCCCGTAAAGCACCGCGAGCGAAATCACCCAGACCAGCACAATGCCCAGCGCCGCGCCGGCGGCGTCAAAAAAAATGTCCCGCACCTGCCCGGATCGTCCGGTAATGAAGGTCTGGTGGAATTCGTCCGCCATCGCGAAAATCAGGGTGACCACAAAGGACAAAAGCATGCGCAGCCCCATATTCAGCCTGAGACAGAGCATGGCGCCCATCAAAAGCGCGCCCAGAAGGGCAAATTCCCCCATGTGGGCTGTTTTCCGCACCGGAAGCGAAAGAAAACGGATCACTTCGTTCTGCACGTTTTCCTTCGCGATGCGCATGTAGGCAGGGTTTAAAGCTTTCGCGAGCCATACGCTCACCTGCTGGCTCAAATCTGCAGACTGGTTCCCGTCCTGCGCGGAAAACGCAAAAATGCAAAACAGCAGGCCCAGAATCAGCAGGATCAGGATGCAAAATAGAACCTTATGCCGCATATCATCTCCATCTTACCCACTGCATGGTCTTCACATCGTCCGTCAGGTACACTGTAAGGTTATAGCCGAAAAACTTGTAATAGGACAGCGTGGAGCCGTCTTCGTTGCGCATGACGCCGTCGCACCCATCCGTCGGCGCGTTGAGCAGGCTCACCATCACGCCGCCGTCCGTCGGCTGCGCCCAGGGCTTGTACTCCCGGACATACGCAAGATACCGGTCGTAATAATCCTCGTTTGACGAGCAGTGCAATACGAGCGGGTAATCCAGATCGCCCGCAAGCGCCGCAGGCAGGGTCTCGGCGGTCCAGCCGAAGGAACGCAAAGTGCCGATATAGATCATCACGTGGTACCCGCCCGACGCGTGCTGCAAAACCAGCAGGTCTCCAGGCTGCAGGTACTGGCTCACCAGGTCGTCCGGCACGCTGTAGGTGGCTGTGATGAAGTAATTGCCGCTCTTGTAGGGACTGATCAGATTGGAAAGCGACGGATGCTCTCTCCACCCCGCCTGTTTGAACACCCAGCGCGTAAAGCCGACGCAGTCGAACCCGGCGACATAGGTGGTGCCTTCTTTGTAGTACTTGGAGCTCTGCCAGGCCTCCCGCGTCATTCCGATGGATTCAAATTTTGAACCGCCGAAAAAATACGGACAGCCGAGCGGGAACCGCGCATCAATATGCTTCCCGGTTTCCCGGTTATACTGTTCAAGGAAAGGATTTCCCTCCTCCAGCAGGGAAAGACCGGCATCCAGCACGGGACTTTCCTCCATGGCCAGCGCCGAGGGGCACAGGGCCAAAAGGAGCACGACCGCAAGGCAGAAGCTTTTAAACCTTTTTCTCATAGTCACCCGGCCTCCTTTGAAAAAAGGCCGCTCACGCGGCCTTCAGGGTTTCAAGCTGGCTTATTTCTTGAACTTGATCTTGGTGCCCTCGCTCAAATGTCCGCTGCTGATGCAGTAGGTGACTTCCTCTGCGATGGACCACAGCTTCGCGTCTTTGCCCACATTGTCGCTGGCGCCGCTGAGCAGTTCCACCACGTACGCCATGCCGTCCTGCCCCTCCAGGCAGACCATGACGGCGGCGGTATCGGGCTGCGGGTTCAGGGCCGTCGCAACCATGCGGGGCGTGTCGTTGGTTTTGTAGGCCTTGCACTTGTAAGCCGCGTTGGAAAGGAGCCTGGCGCACATCTTGTCATAGGTCACGTTGGCGTAACGGCGAATGATCACGGTATAGCTCTGGGTGCCGCCGACAACGATCATGTTGTGTTCCTGCATCCATTCGGTGATCTCTTCAAATTCCGTGTCGCTGGGCAGCGGAACGACAAAACCGCCCTCCTCGATGGCGAAATAGGTGTAATTGTAGGAAAGCTTGCGAAGATCCGCCGCCGAGGCGCCGATGGCGGAAAAAGCCAGCATCATCAGCAGGGCAAAGCTCAAAAAGCGCTGAAAACGATTGGTATGCATAATCACGTTTACCTCCGTTCATTTCGCCGCCGGGAAGGCAGCTTCCAATGATATTATATGACTGAGCAGGTGGTTTTTCAAGATTTGCGCAAAAAGCCAAAGCGTAAAGAATGTAAATAAATCATGAACGCATCCAGCGCCGGGCGCGTTCGGAGACGAAATACCGGTCAGATCCAGTCGGCAGGCCTGACAACCGGCGTCTCCCCGTGCTGAATGGGGCCAAGCAGCATCAGCGGACGCACATTGTCCACAAGCCGGTTGTCCACCGCCTCCATCGCCAGCACCACGAGCGTGCCCACGATCTCCACGTCAAACTCGCGCATCAGGTTCTTCATGCCGCTGATTGTCCCGCCGCCCCGCATGAAATCATCCACGATGAGCGCCTTTTTGCCGTTTTCCACTGCGCGGCGGGGAAGGCTCATGGTTTCAATGCCGCCGGACGCGGATACATAGGGCGTGTTTACAGCGCTGCCTTCATAGGCCTTGATGGTGTGCCTTGCGATCACCAGCGGCTTGCCAAGGGCGCGCGCGGCCATCATGGCCACCGGAATGCCCTTGGTTTCCATGGTGAGCACGAAATCAGGCAGCAGCCCGTAGCACGCTCCCGCGATGAGGTTGCCCATGCCCGTCACCATCTCCGGATCGGAAAGAATGTCGGCATAATACAGGAAACCGCCCGGCAGCACACGCGAAGGATCGCTGAGCTTTTGGCAGATATCCTCTATAAACGCGCGCCGTCCGCCGCTGCCAAGCGCCGGGCGGTAGCGCACGCCGCCGGACGCGCCCGTGACGGTTTCAAGCCGCCCCAAAGAAAAACGCTCCACCGCTTTTTCAAGCAGCGCCACATCCTCGGATACGGTGGATTTTGCCGCGTCAAACATTTCCGCAAAGTGGGAGAGAGTGAATATGCGGTTCGGGGCCGTGGTGAGCACCTGCATCATCACCGCCATCCGCTCGTTGCGCTTGATCTTTTCCGTCATGGCTTCCTTCCCCGGGCCTTGCCCTTCCTTCAATACAGTGTCCCGGCCATTGTATCATAAAAAGGCGAATATTAAAAGGATTTTTTTGCAAAAAGTTCGGATTAATCGTCATTCTGACCGCGCTTTCGCCCATTCCACACCGACTCATGATTGTCGCCGGCAAAAAGTGCCTCTTTTCCGTCCGTACGCAAGGTGTTATACTGTATGGGTGGGGAAAAGGAGGCGTATCCATGGCCAACATGATCGATTATTTAGCCTGGCGGGGCGATCTGACCTTTGACGAGCGGCCGTTCAACGAGGTGGACAACCTTATCCTTGCGGAGCTTTCCTATCTGAAGCTCCCCAAAATCGGCCCAAAGCCCGGAGACGGCCGGATCCTGCTGCTCAGGGATCTGTACGCGCAATATGAAAAGGAAGAAAACGTCGTCTACAGCCAGATCAACGACCCCCGTCTGGCCCTGAAGGCAGCCGCCGAAACCGAACGATTCGGCTGGATCGGGGTATCGGACTGCGCGGACGAGCTGGACACGGAAAAACAGGTGCAGTTCGCCGCCATGACCTTTCACCTTGGCGACGGATCGGTCTACGTGGCCTTCCGGGGCACGGATTCCAGCCTGACCGGCTGGCGGGAGGATTTCAACACCACCTATCTTTCCGAAACGCCCGGGCAGGGCATGGCCGTGCAGTATCTGGAGGCGGCCGCCGAACGGTGCCGCGGCCTTCTGCGGGTGGGCGGACATTCCAAGGGCGGGAATCTCGCGGTCTACGCCTCCGCCTTCGCGCCGGAATCCGTGCGCTACCGCATCCGCGAAGTGTATTCCAACGACGGGCCGGGCTTCAACAGCAAGATAACGGATACGGTGGAGTACCAGACCATCCTGGATAAGGTCGTCCTGTTCATGCCGGAAGAATCCATGGTGGGCATCCTTTTAAGCAACAAGGACGAAAAAAACATCATCCGCTCGGACGCGTCCGGCATCCGCCAGCACAATCCCTACACCTGGCAGGTACGGGGAACCGCGTTTGAACGCGGCGAAAAGCAAAAGGCCGCCAGCACCTTCCTTGACAGCGCCACCGACCAGCTGGCGGGTAATCTGACCGATTCGCAGAAAGAGCGGATCATTTCCTCGGTCTTTGATTCGCTCGAGGCCAGCGGGGTTTCCACCGTGCAGGATATGAAGGAAAAACCGCAGGCGCTTTTGAATATGCTTAAAACCGTCCTCACCGCGGACGACAGCCTGAAGGATACCGGTCTTGGCCTGTTAAGGCTCCTGCAGGCGGGCGGAAGCGCCGCGCTTGACGGCACCAAACGTGCCGTGCAGGAAAAGCTATCGGAGCTCCGCACCCAGATAAAGGAGGAACAGGCCGCACGCGAACCGGAAAAGGACGAACACGATGGGAACGCATGATTTTTACGCCGACGTAACGGATTTTATTTTTCTTTCCGATCCGCCAGAACGTGCCGACGTGATCCTGCTGCCCGGCGCATCCAAAGCGGATCACACACGCTGCGCCGCAAAGCTTTACCACGCGGGCTTTGCGCCGTATATCCTGCCAAGCGGCCTGCACGGAAAAGCGTTAAGCCGCTTCGGCGATGGGACGTACCCGTCCGAATGGGCGTATATGCGCTCGATCCTCCTGGACCTCGGCGTAAAGGACGAATCCATCCTGAAGGAGGATCAAGCCACCTTTACCTGGGAAAACGCGAAATTCAGCCATCAGGCGCTGGATGCGGCGGGCCTGAGCGTTCAGACCGCCATCCTCTGCTGCAGACCCTTCCATGCGCGGCGGGCATTCACGTATTACCAGGCTGCTTTCCCCGACACGCGCATCCTGGTCTGTCCCGCAAAAGAGCCCGGCCTTGACCGGGGCGACTGGTTTTTAACGCCGGAAGGAAGGGACAGGGTGTTCTCGGAGCTTGTAAAATGCGGATCGCAGGTGCGGCCGCAGGCGGAAATGCTGCTGAAGGAGGAGCAAAACCATGCCGACAATCAAGGCAGATGACATGTATGTGCGCCTTACGGGACGCATTGCTGTGGAAAATAACGAAGCCCGTTTTTACTGGCCGTCTTCCTATGCCGCCGTGCGTTTTCGCGGCACGCGCATCGCCTGCCGCGTGCGGCCCCATGTGGTTTGGGGATGCAATTATCTGGGCGTCGTCGTGGACGGCCGGCTTTCCAAAGCACCTATCCTGATGGAAACGAACGACACTGTGCAGACGCTGGTGCTGGCGGAAAACCTGGCCCCCGAACAATCGCACACGGTGACGGTTTTCAAAATGAGCGACTGTGCCTGCTTTTATACCCTGCTGGATTTTGAAACCGACGGGGATTTCCTGCCTCCCGAACCAAGAGAAGCGCTGCGCCTGGAGTTTTATGGGGACAGCGTGACCAGCGGCTGCTGCGTGGAGGCGGAGGATTTTCTGGCCATGCCCGATCCGCCGCATGTGAACGGGTGCTTTGACAACGCCTGGTGGAGCTACGCCTGGCAGTGCGCCAGGCTTTTGCACGCGGAAATGCACTCCACTTCCCAGGGCGGCATCGCGGTCAGATCCGGCACCGGCTATTATCACCTGCCGGACGGCATCGGCATGGACGTATCCTGGGACCGCCTTTCCTACATTCCGGAGGCCGGCGACTTCACCAAATGGGATTTTTCGCGCTTTGTCCCCCACGCTGTCATCCTGGCCCTCGGTCAGAACGACCACCACGACGCGGTGAAAAATACCAACGACATCACCCTTTCAGACCCCGAAACGAAAACCGCCTGGAAGGAAGCGTACAAACGCATCGCCCGCGGCATCGCCTCCAGCTACCCCAAGGGCACGCCGCTCGTTTTCATCACCACCCTCATCATGCACGATCGGGAATGGGACGACGCGATTCTTGAAATCGCGGAGGAACTGCGGGCGGAAGGTATTCCCGCCACCCGCCTCCTCTTCCGCCGCGCCGGCAGCGGCACCCCGGGGCACCCACGCATCGCCGAACAGAAAGAAATGGCGCTTGAGCTTGCCGAATATCTCAAA
>CAMOIA010000007.1 GCA_946615785.1 uncultured Clostridia bacterium | reverse complement strand
CGGTTTGGATCGTAATCCATGCAGAACCTCCTTGAAAACTTAGTGCACTATAGCAATAGTACACTAAAACGGTGAGAATGTCAACTCCTTTATAAAAATAATTTTCAAAAAAGTGCAGCGCCGGAAATCTACCTGCCGGTTCAATCCGTCCCTGCACTTTCAGGGTGCGAAAAAGCCCGGCATTTCTGCCGGGCCGGTTTTTGGGGGCTGGATCAGTAAAGCTTGCTGGCCAGGACGGCGATATCGCCCCACAGGTCGTCCATGCTGAACCAGTAGTAGGTTTTTTCATCGCTTCTGCGGTCACCGCCAAAGCTGTAATCCGTGATTTCACCGGAGGTTGGATGGGCGAAAAGGTTCAGGTACCTTCCGTTCCCGACGGGATAGAATACATCAAGATGCGAACCGTATTTCGCGATATACCCGCCGCCGTGATAAAGAACCGAGTTGAACATTTCCACCCCGTCCTCCGCGGCCATTGAGGCCTCCATCAGAATGAGGGCTGCCGCGAACACCATGTTCGGATAATCTTTTGTCAGTTCCGCGGAATTCATTCCCAGCTGCTTCAGATAATAGCTTCTGTACTTTTCCATGTATTCCGCGCCGGCAGGCTGCAGGCAGCCAAGGAGCAGGGAGATGAGCAGCGCGGCGGCGACGATTTTTCTGGTGATTTTCTTCATGATGGTTTCCTCCTTCACGATTTTACGGTTTGGTTCGTCTGAAGCGGTTGTTTTCTTCCGTCTTCACAAGCAATATCCGCGGGCGGGTGAAAAGGTTACACAGGCCGCAAAAAAAATCGCCGCGAATTTGCGGCGAAAGCGGGGAAGAGGGTCTGCGGAAAACCCATCAAAGTGTATCAGAGCGGAAACAGCGGTGCGGTATGCTCCTGCCGGTAGGTATCCACCACCTCCAGCTGCAGCCAGTAGCGGTACCCGTCCCGGCGGGGGATGGGCTCCTCCGCAAGGGAGAAATCCCCGGTAAAGGTTACGGGAAACAGGTCGGGCCAGCCCACCGCCTTCCAGTAATTGTACGAAACAGGCTGCCCGGACGCACTCAGAACCGGCGTATACAGGAAGCTGCCTGCCATGACTTCGTTCACCTTCGTCAGGTCGAGCTGCTGGCGGCCTGTGACAAGCCCGTCGGAAAGGTCGTCGTTTTCGATGGCGGAAAGAACCTGCCAAGTCTGGGTGTCCTGATCATGCTGAATTCGGAGCCAGATCACCTTCGGAATGCCGGTCATGGAATCCGGAAGGAGCATTACGGCCTGGTAATCCGCTTTTTTTCCGTGATCCTGCCGCAAAAAAGCGGGTATCAGCGCGTCGCCGCCGTCTGTGTGAAGCATCAGGCACTGGCCGCGGTAGTTCGCGGTCACCGTGCTGCCCTTCAGCGTGCAGTCGTTTCCCGCGTACAGAAGGCGCATGTCCCCGTCGGGGTTTTCCTCTAAGATATAATACCGGGCGTGATCGTAATCGTTCAGAAGATCGTCGTCCAGCAGCGCGGAAAAGCCTTCCCTCGCTGGAAGCAGCTCCCGGCGGCCGCGTTTTTCATCGAGTCCGGCCTCAAACCGGTTCAGAAAGGCCTTCCATGCCTCTCCGATGGGAAGGGTGCTCCATTCCTGCCGCCATGCCGCGCGGTTCTGCCTGGAGGAAAGGAGCGGGAAATAGAGCGAAAGTCCCTTTGCCTCCTCCACGTCGCCTCCCCGGTAGACGACGCAGCCCTTCAGGGCGCTGATAGCGTCAGACACAGGGTAACCTTTTTCCGCAAACGTTTCCATCAGGGTGCCAAGATCGATCAGATCATATTCCGAAGGCGTCGTGCCCCGGCCAAAGGCGTGGGCGGAGGACCTGGCCCTGCTGACGGGGGAGAAACCGCCGCCGGCGACGCGTTCGTCCAGATCGAAAAAGACCCTGTCCAGCGCGTCCGCGAGTGCGTCCGTGCCCGCAAGACGCACCAGCGAAAGGGTGGTTGGCTGATACAGGTAGGGCGCAAGGCGGTACGCACTTTCATACCAGGCCGCGTAATTGTCAATAATCTGTTTCCCCGCCTGCTCGCCGGATACGTCCGCGGAAAGCGACGCGAGGAACGAATAATCCCACCCGTCCTCCGGTTCTGTTTCCTGCGAAGAGAGCAGATACTCCGCATACGGACGGACTGCAAGCGCCGTTTCCAGATCCGCCATGAAGCAGGCGTCAAAGCCGATCAGGGTGAGGGTTTTCCCCGCAAGGCCCCTTTCGAGGGCTGTGCGCAGGGAAGAAAGGGTCAGGTGACGGGAAGGATCCGCCGTGTTGAAACCGAAGCCTTCCAGCGCGCCAAAGCCGTGGTCCCACAGAATGAGCGCGGTCTTTCCCCTCGCCTTAGCCATGCCAAGCTGAAGCAGCCTTTCCAGCGGCTCACCTCCCAGCATGTCCTGCTCGTTTGCTTCTAAAAGGCGCATCTCCTTCCTTGTGACCCGGTAAATGCCGTGCGTTCCGGGCATGAACCCGTTCGTGCTGCTTTCCGCGCCGCCTGTCAAAACGAGCAGGGTGGTGTCGTCCCGTACGGAAGAAAGCATTTCGTCCAGATCTTTTCGGGCAAGCCCCTTGTTTGCTTCCATGGTCGAGCCGTACAGATACACCATGACCGTCCACCCGTCGCCGTCTGCCGGGCAGGCAGAGGGAAACGTGCCCGTGACGAGCGCAATGAGCGCGAGCCAGAGCAAAAGCTTCCTGCAGGCCTTTTGGGGATGGAAACGCAGGGCCATCTTCATTTAAGCGCCTCCACCGCGTTCAAAAAAGCATCTTCAG
Organism: uncultured Clostridia bacterium; assembly: GCA_946615785.1. Classification (GTDB taxonomy): domain Bacteria; phylum Bacillota; class Clostridia; order Christensenellales; family Aristaeellaceae; genus RUG756. The sequence goes on along the minus strand of CAMOIA010000007.1, from coordinate 11,004 downwards.
GCATTTCCTGACATGCATAAACGATAAACAGTCCGTCCTTTTCACAGACAGCCAGGAGCGTCGCCGGATCCAGCGTATCGTCCTTTGCAAGGTACAGGCCTTTTGTCATCTCGATCTCCTCGGACTTGAGGAGGGCAAGAAGCGGCGGCTCAAAATCCGTCACTGTGGCCTGAAGGCTTTTTCCGTCTTTTGTGAGGAAGGCCCTGCCGACGTATAAAGGCCCCGCGCCTGTTTCAAGCGCCTCGGCCTGTGCCTGGGTGATTTCCCAGCCGGGGAACAAAGCGTCCTCGGAACGGCCGAAGGCCTGCTCAAAGGAAAGCGCCTCCGCTTCGCTGCCCCGGGTGCCGCCAAGAGAGGGAAGGCTGCTCATGCGGACGGAATGAAAGGAAATACCGGAATTTAACAGGTTGACGCTGAAGAACAGGATCGCCAGACTGGCTGCGGCGGCAAGAACATACCCATACCGGAGGTTAAACGGCATCGAAAGGGCGCCCTGCTTTTTGTCAGCGTGCCCGGCCGCTTCTTTTTTCGCAAGGCGGCGGTTTTCCTCGAGCATCATCTGCAGGGTTTTCTGTGCCCTGTCCTTCGGCACATGGACGTTGTCCATCTGTTCTGTGTAGTTTTCACGCTTCATCGTCGTTCCTCCCAAAGCTTTCGAAGCTTCTCTCGTGCCCTTGAGAGCCGTGTTTTGACATTTGCCTCCGTCGCGCCGATTGCAGAGGCGATTTCCCGGACGGACAGCTGCTCGTAGTAGAAAAGGTGGATGACGATCCGATAGCTTTCCGGCAGCTCCTCCACCATGTCCTGTACAAGCTCGATATCCTCCCTTTCCTCCTCCTGCGCAGTTTGCACAGGGCCGCCCCCGCCGTCGTCCTCCTGCTCCTTGAACAGAGCGTCGTCATAGGGAACGCTTAATCTGAACCACAGGCTTCTGAAATGCTTTTTGCACGCGTTCTGGGTGACGCGGATCAGCCAGGCCTTCAGGTGCTGCTCGCTTTTGATCCGGTCCGAATACCGGACGAGCGCCATAAACACGTCCTGCTGGATATCCTCCGCCTGGGCGAGCGATTTTGTCTGCACATAGGCGATGCGGTACACCATATCCGCATACGCGCTGTAGGCTGCGGTCAGTTCCGCATCCGTGATTCTGACCCCGTTGATCGGAAACGCCCCTTTCCATTTGGCCTTTTTCTGCAGTATAACACGAAGAGAACCAAATGAAAAGGAACGGGCGCGCAGGAAAATACGAAAGCGTGATTCCCGTACCGTTTTGCGCCGCAGACACGCCGCACCAGCAATATCCGAAAGAAAGGAAAAGGTTACACTTAAAAAAGCCCCGCCAAAGGGCAGGGCTTGCTTTTGGGGCCGTTTTTGTCCGCTCGTTCAACCGGGGCTGTATCCGTCCAAATGGATTATCCCTTCACGGCGCCGACCGTCATGCCTTTCACAAAATACTTCTGCAGGAACGGATAAATGAGGATGATGGGCAGGGAGGAAAGGATGATCACGGCGGATTTGATAGAGATGGAAAGGGACGATTTTTCGCCCATGCCGCCGTTATCGACGATCATCGTGCGGCCGTTGACGATGTTGCGCAGCAGCATCATGACCGGATACTGGCTGCTCTTTAAGTAGATCAGGGGAGCGAACCAGTTGTTCCAGAAGAATACGGCGGTGTACAGCCCGACCGTCGCCAGCGCCGCGCCGGAGAGCGGCAGCACGATGCGGACCAGAATGCCGAAATAGCTCAGGCCGTCGATCACCGCGGCCTCTTCAATTTCGCTCGGCAGGGATTTGAAGAAATTGATCAGGATGATCAGATTGAACTGGTTGATGGCGTAGGGGAGCAGCATGGCCCATACCGTGCCCACCAGGTGGAGGCTGTTGATCAGAAGGAAATTGGGAATCAGACCGCCGGAAAAGAACATGGAGAAGACCACAAGCTTCATAACCGCGCCCTGCCCCTTGAGCCAGTCTTTGCTGAGCGGATAGGCGAAAAGCACCATCATGACCAGGGAAATACCCGTGCCGACGATGGTATACAGGAAGGTGTAGCCGTAGGCGCGGAAAAAGTTGGGATATTCGTAAACGCTCTTGTAGGCCTCCACGGTGAATTCCACCGGCCACAGGTACACGCGGCTGTTGGTAATGGCTGCGGCAGAGGAGAAGGACATGGCGATGATATACAGGAAGGGAATGATGCAGGCCAGCACCACGATCAGCATGACGAGAAACGTGACCGTGTTCAGGATGGGATTATGTTCCTTGATATGGCTCTTCTTTGCGTTCTGGATTTGCACCTTGGTACTCATTTCAGCCCCTCCTTAGTAAATGCTGTTGCCCGTCAGGCGGCGGGAAACAAAATTGCTGATGGACACCAGGATCAATCCGATGACGCCGTTAAACAACCCCATGGCCGCGCCCAGGGAATACTGGGGCGAGGAAGAGCCCAGGGTATAACGATACACATAGGTATCGATGATATCGGAAACCACGACGTTTTTGTCGGTCTGCATGAGCAGCACCTTTTCAAAGCCCAGGGAAAGAAGATGGCCCACGTTCAGAATGAGCATCACCATGATGGTGGGCATGATCGTCGGAATGGTGATGTAGATGATCTGCTGGAAGCGCGAAGCGCCGTCGATGCGGGCCGCCTCGAACATATCGCTGGAAATGCCGGTAATGGCCGCCAGGTAGATGATGGCCGTCCATCCGGTGAACTGCCACATGTCGGTCAGGATATAGAGCATGCGGAAGTACTGCGGCTCGTTCATGTAGAAGATTTTGCCGACGCCAAAGACCATGTCGATCAATCGCGTCAGCATGCCGAGGGTCGGCGAAAGCAGTTCGCTCATGATGGAGATGACGACGACGGTGGAAACGAAACGGGGCACGTAGCTGACCGTTTGCACGAATTTTTTGAGCTTGAGGTTGCGAAGCTCGTTGAGCAAAATGGCAAAGATGATCGGGAAGGGGAAATTGATCACCAGGTTTTCAAGGCTGATGATCAGGGTGTTTTTGAAGGCGACCCAGAATTTGTCGACCAGCAGGAACTGCTCAAAGTAGCGGAACGGCTCCGGCCAGACCTTGCCCGCGCTGGCCCAGCGGTCGCCGTAAGGGCCTGCCAGGGGTTTGTAATGCCGGAACGCCAGGATGTTGCCGAACATAGGCACATATTTGAACAGGATAAAATACGCCAGCGGCAGGAGCATCATGGCATAAAACTGCCAGTACCGTCCCAGATAATGCCTGAAGGAAACCTTTTTCACGTGCTCCATATTGGAGAGCGCCTTGCTCCGTTTGCCCATGGAAAGCAACCTCCGAGATACAAAATTGCGGCCTGACGGAAACCGCCCGGCTGCAAGGGGATACGGGGGCCCGTTTCGGGCCCCCGTTCGCGTGTTTGAGAGATGGATTACTGATACTTGTTGTATTCGTTGTACAGGGCCAGGAATTCGTCGATGCCCTTGTCCTTGAGCTCCTGCTCATATTCGGCCCAGTCGGCGTCGATGTCCTTTTCACCGCGCATGAAGGCGGCGTCCCAAACGAAGAAGGAATCCGCCAGGGCGGTCTGCAGCAGCGCGGCTTCTTCGGCGGCCTCGTCGTCAAAGGCGGGTGTCGCGGGCACGTACTGGATGCAGTTGTCCATCGCGGCCACTTCGGCGTTGATGCGGGAATAGTTCTCGTCGTACTTGGTCATTTCACGGGCGTTGTACCACACCACCTGGGTGCCGTCGCAGCCGCAGCCGTAAGCGTTCTGCATGTACTTGTAGATGCCCTCTTCGAATTCGTGGGCCATGATGTCATCGCTGAAGACGACCTTGTCGCCGTCCATGGTGTAGGTTTCGCCTTCAACGCCCAGGCACCAGACCTTGGCGGCGTCTTCGGAGAAGAACACTTCGTCGATCTTGCGCACGACCTGTTCAAAGTCGGGGCGCTGCATGGTCTTGGCGGGGAAGAGGATGCCGTTGCCGGTAGAGCTCTTGGGCTGATGGTGCGCGCCGCAGGGGCCTTCCAGGGACGGATACATGTTCAGCTTCAGGCCTTCGATTTCAGAAGCAGCTTCCCAGCCGCCGATCTGATCGTAGTAGCCGTACACAGCGCAGGAAAGGCCGGTGGCCAGCTTGCGGGTCGCAGCCGCGTCGTCCTGGGAGAATTCAGGATCGATCAGGCCTTCCTTGTACATCTGAGAGAAGAAGCGGATGTATTCCTTGTAGTTTTCGCTCAGGGCGCCGGCGAAGTAGGTCTGGGTGTCATAGTCCCAGCTCAGCACGCGGGTGCCGGTGGAGGTGGAGCGGCCGACGCTGATGCCGAAGGACGGCATGGTCATGCGCTGCAGCACGTAGATGTTGACGATGGAGGTCAGCGGGATGGAATCCGGATAGTCAGCCTTGTAGGCCAGCAGGATCTGATGCAGGTCCTCGAAGGTCTTGGGGGCGTCGAAGCCCTTGGCTTCCAGATAGTCCTGACGCAGGATCAGGCCGCCGTCAAAGAAGGGCTTGTCGAACAGCTGGGGCAGGTAATACAGGTTGCCATCGCCCAGCTTCAGCATTTCCACGTTCTGTTCCAGGCCGAATTCCGCGACGCGCGCGTTGAAGTTCGGGGTCCAGTCCGGGTTGGTGTTCACGGCATAGGCGCCGCCGTTGAGGGCCAGGGCCGCGTTGCCGCCGGCCGTGGAGGTGCCAAGGATCACGTCCGGGGTGTCATCGCCCTGGTTGTTCAGGACGTTGGTCACCTTGGTGCCGTAGTCGGTCATGGGGATGGGCTCAAAGACCAGATCCACGTTGTACTTTTCTTCAAGGTAGCTGATGACGCGCCAGTCCTCACGGAAAGGCAGCGTGGAGTTATCGCTGTAATAGAGGCTGATTTTGATGGGCGCTTCATCGGCCAGGGCCGTGAAGCTGGCGACGGACAGCAGCATGATGACTGCCATCAGGAACGCTGAGAACTTCTTCATAAAGTCTCCTCCTTTGGTGTAATATGAACTTCTTTCCAAACGGCATACGCAAGCCGCCTGAATTACCTTGATTATACCATTATTCCATTGTGACTGCAAGTGGAATTTCCGTATAAAAATCACGCGTCGGACAGCGTGACGAAGGTCACGTCGTGACGGACGGCAGGCAGAAAAACGCCAAAGAGATCCCTGGCTGAAAGGCAGAGGCTGGACGTGTTCACGCAGGGGTGGCAGCTGATGCGGTCGGCGCCTGCAAGCGCCTGGTCCGCAAGCAGCCGCACCCTGCCTTCCCCGTCGTTCATCAGTCCAAGGACGCTCAGCGATCCTGGATAAATATTCAGATACTGTACCATCGCGTCGCCGGGCGCGAAGGAAAGGCGGCTGACGTTCAGCTGCCCCGAGAGCTCCCGGGTGTGAAAGGTTTTCCCGCCCGGCAGCATGAGAAGGTAAAACTGGGTCTGCTGCCGGTTGCACAGAAACAGGTTTTTGCAGATCGTGCCGCCAAGCATTTCATCCGCCCGCGCGCAGGCTTCCATGGTGAATGCGGGATCGTGATCCACGCGCAGATAATCAATGCCGAGGGAATCCAGCAGCGCGTAGCACCGCATTTCCCGATCGCTCCGCATATCTGCGGGCGCGCCGTGAAAAAGAGTGTATTTTTCGCTCATACAGCCTCCTTGTCCCATCATCATATCAAACCTGCCGCAGTCCTGCAAGCAAAATGCAGAACGAAAACAGCAAGAAATTGCCAAATCGTCCGGACACACATTTTTTTCCATTTTGGGCGATTCGGACCGAAATTTCACCGAAAAATAAGCATTGTGCGTGATCTTTTAACGCATGGTGCGTTTCTGGTACAATCATGCCGCCAAGAGGAGGTGAAAGCATGGCTTCAAACGAAAATCGTGCGTCCGACCCGCGCGGGCGGCTTGCGCACAGGCGCATCAAACGCCTGTTCCTTGGGCACCTTGATGCCATGGAAGCGCTGATGGCCGATCCGTTCCTTTTCGCAAAGGCGGAGGAAGGGGGAAAGGCGGACGAAGCGCCCGGCCGCATGGACATGAGCCGGATCGCCGCGTTCATGCGGCTGCTTTCGGACACGGAAAAGCTGCGCCGGGAAATCTACCGCTGCCCTACCTGGAAGGAGGAAAAGGACCAGCAGTGGAAAATGCGAAAGCTGGAGGCCGAAAAGCAGAAGCTTCAGGATTTTGCGCATGCGGCCGAAAGCCGGATCATTCTGAGCGCGGTCGGGGACGAGGAGGAAGAAGGGGGAACGGAGGAAGCGTAGAGGCAAAATTCGCAGCCCTTCAGAATCAGGCCAAAATAAGGAAGCCTGCAAAGGAAACGGGCGGAAACGCAAAAAACGGCGCAATCTGCCATGCAGCTTTTCTTTAAGCACCAAATACAGATAAAAACTATCCGTATTTGCATAAAATAACGCAACTTCGTCACAAAAAAAGAAAAAGGTTGACATGCAATGGCCATTTCGATACGTTTCCGCCAGATGGCAAAACCACGAGAACAAAAGAGTGAAGAAGGAGGCGTCTATGACAGAAAGCATGATCAAAGAGCGCAATGCCGAGGAGCGGCCGCTGCCGGTGTGCCCTTTTTACCTTGGGGAAAACGAGCGCGCCATTCTGTGCGAAGGCCTGGCCGCGGATTCAAGAAGCGTGCAGTATTTCGGGAGCCATGATAAAAAAGAAGCCTGGCTGAAAAGCGTGTGCGCGGACACGCGCTGCGCGAAGCTGTGCCCGATCACCTGTATGCAAAGCTACCTCTATGACGATTCGGCGCCAAAGCCGGACCCCTGCGTGCGGCGGTATACAAAGCTCGAGATCCGCGCAAGGCGCAAGCTGACCCACAGGAGGCGGACGCCGTGCCCGAGGTGAACGTGATCTGGAAGCCGCAGAAAATGCAGCGCATTTTTATGTCGCGCCCGGAATGGGAAGCCTTTTACGGCGGTGCGGCCGGCGGCGGCAAAAGCGATGTGCTGGTGGTGGAGGCGCTCAGGCAGGTGCACATTCCCTGGTACAAAGGGATCCTGTTCCGCAAAACGTACCGCCAGCTTGGAGAGCTGCTGGACAAGGCCGATCGGTATTACCAGAAGGCTGTGCCTGGGGCCCGGTACCACGCACAGCAGAACATGTGGGCTTTTCCGAGCGGGGCGAAGATCTATTTTGCGGGCATGCAGTACACACGCGACCGCGAAAAATGGCAGGGATGGCAGTTTGATTACATCGCTTTTGACGAATTGACCCATTTTCTGTTCGACGAATACAGCTATCTCTTCTCCCGGAACCGTCCCTCCGGCCCAGGCACGCGCGTTTACATCCGCGCGACGGGCAACCCGGGCGGCATCGGACACGGATGGGTAAAGCAGCGCTTTATCACCGCAGGGCTGCCCCTGACCCCGATCCGGCACATTGTCAGCTGGACGGACGAGGAGGGAAGGCCGCACAGGGACGTGCGCAGCCGCATCTTTGTGCCGGCAAAGCTTTCGGACAACAAAGCGCTTTTGAAAAACGCGCCCGAATACCGCATGAACCTGTGCATGCTGCCGGAAAAGGAGAGAAAGGCGCTCCTTGACGGCGATTGGGATTCGTTCTCGGGCCAGGTCTTCACCGAATGGCGCAACGATCCGGACCATTATACCGACCGCCTGTATACCCATGTGATCGAGCCCTTTCATATCCCGCCGCACTGGAGGATCCTGATGGGATACGACTGGGGATATTCAAGGCCCTTTGCCTGCGGCTGGTACGCCGTGGACGAGCGCGGAAAAATGTACATGATCCGCGAGCTGTACGGCACAAACGGCGAACAGGACGCGGGCGTGCAGTGGGACGTGGCGAGGACGGCCGCGGAGATATTGCGGATTGAGGCGGAGGATGGGAACCTGCGCGGGAAAAAGATCGAGCGGATCGCGGACCCGGCGATTTTCCAGCGTAACAGCGAGGGCAGCATCGCCCAGCAGTTCGAGCGCTGCCACATCTGGTTCATCCCGGGGGACAACGCGAGGCTGGCAGGGAAAATGCAGCTGCACTACCGGCTGAAATTTGACGAAGAAGGCGATGCGATGCTGCAGGTGTTCAAAACGTGCCGGAATTTCATTCGCACCCTGCCTTCGCTCGTTTACAGCGCCATGGATCCGGAGGACGTGGACACAAGGCAGGAAGACCATCTCTACGACCAGTGCCGGTATGTGCTGATGAAGCGGCGCGTAACGCCGCCGCCCGTGCAAAAACCGCGGATCCGGCTCGACGACCCCCTGAACCTGGGGCCTTACGGCAGATGAAGAAACGGAGGGAGATATGACGATGCGAAAAACGAGCGCCATCGGGAAACATGAAATCGATCAGGCGCGGGAAGAATTGAACCGGTGCCGCGCGCACCTTGCACCCCTCAGACAGCGCATGGAAGAAAACGAACGTTGGTGGCAGATGCAGAACCTACCGATGACCCAGAGCATTCTGCGGGAAACCGACGGCGTATCCGGCTGGCTTTTCAACAGCGTGGCCAGCAAGCACGCGGACGCGATGGACAATTACCCGAGTCTGAGCGTGCTGCCAAGGGAACCCGGGGACGAAAACGCGGCGAACATCCTTTCCGCCATTTTGCCCGTGATTCTGGAGGAAAACGGATTTGAGGCGGTTTACGACCGATGCTGGTATGACAAGCTGAAAAACGGGACCGGCTGCTACGGCGTTTTCTGGAATGCGGAAAAACGCGGCGGACAGGGGGACGTGGAAATCCGGGCGGTGGACATGGAAAACCTGTTCTGGGAGCCGGGGGTGGAAAGGCTTTCGGACGCGCGCTACCTGTTTTACGTATCCCAGGCGGACCGGGAAGAAACGCGCAGGCGCTGGCCGCAGCTTCGGGACGCGGCCCTTGACGATCCGGAATGGACGGGCGTGCGCGGGGAGGACGCGCGAAGTAAAGTGGCGGTGATCGACTGGTATTACAAAAAGCGCAAAAACGGCAGAACGATTCTGCACCTGTGCAAATTCACGGGTACGACGATCCTGTTCGCAAGCGAAAATGAAGACGCTTTTCCGGACGGCATCTACCGCCACGGTGAGTATCCCTTCATTCTGGACCGGCTTTACCCCGTGAAAGGAAGCCCTGCGGGTCTTGGACTGATCGACCGGATGAAGGGCGCGCAGCGGCGCATCGACATTCTGCAGAACGCCATCACGGAAAACGCGCTGGAGGCGGTGAACAGCCGCTGGTTCATCCGCGACAGCGCGGGCATCAACGAAGAGGAGTTCTGCGACCACCGGAACAAGCTGGTGCACGTTTCCGGCGAGGTGGACGACGGCAGCGTGAAGCCCATCCGCCAGGACGCGCTGAACGGCAATTACCTGCGCGTGCTGGAGAGTGCCATTCAGGAAATGAAGGAGGTGAGCGGCAACCGGGACGCGAGCACCGGCGGCAGCGGCGGGGTGACGGCGGCCAGCGCCATTGCAGCCATGCAGGAGGCCGGCAGCAAACTCAGCCGCGATATGGTCAGAACCACGTACCGCGCGTTTACAGACCTGTGTACGCTGGTGATCGAAGACATCCGTCAGTTTTACACGGGCGAGCGTGTGTTCCGCATCACCGGGCGGACGGGGGAGAGCGCGTTTTTGCAGGTCGGCAATGATTTTTATCGGGCGCTGGACAGCCGGGAAGCGGTCTACGACATCGTGGTGCGCCCAATGAAGGAGAGTCCCTACACGAGGCTTTCCCGCAACGAGCTCGCCCTGCAGCTGTACAAGCTGGGCCTGTTTGCAGAATCCAAACGGGAGGAGGCGCTCCTTTGCCTTGAAATGATGGATTTTGACGGACGCCAGGAGGTGATGGGGCGCATCCGGTCGGGCCTGTACGCACTGTACGGCACCAAAGCCGTTGCGGATGAAGGTGAAGGCGTCCGGGAACCGCTTAATCGTTTTGAGGAAACGCGCGAAAAGGCCCGCAGCCTGCACGAGGTGGCGCCGTGATCACGGTGGACGTTTACCCCGGCGCCGCGATCCGTTTCAGAGGACACGCGCTCTATGCGCCTTTTGGCAGCGACATCGTGTGCGCTGCCGTCTCCGCCCTCGCCGGGGCGCTTTCAAAGCTTGGAAAGGCAGAGACGGGGACGGACGTGACCATCATAGGGCGGGGGCGTGCCTTCCGCCGGGCGCTTGCGGCGCACACGGCGGTGCTGTGCGAAATGGAGCACAAATATCCGAACCATCTGGAGGTGAAAACCCATGGCCAGCATGAACCTGGACCTGTCCGCCCTGATCAAGGGCGGAGGGGACGAAAAAACACAAAAGCGCATTCTGAACTGTCTCTACCAGCTGACAGAAGAGCTGAGGTACTGGCAGAATCACGTGGAAATGGACAACCTGACGGCCAATTTCCGGCAGAGCCTGGAAAGGACGGCTGACGACGCAGACCGGGCGAAGAAAACGTCCGACGCGCTGCTGGAAAAATCCAAAACGCCCCCGGCGGCGCTTGAGAACGATCACGTCGTGATCGGGGAAGGCGGCATCAGCGTGAAGGACGACGAAGGCCGGGTGAGCGCGCGGCTGACAAAGCAGGGCGCGATTGTCAAAACGCTTACCGTCGGCGGGACGGACATCACGCACCTGATGCGGAATGCGGCGCTTGAGGCTTTGGCGGAGAAAATAGCCGTATCCGTGGATAAGCCGGGCGGGAGCGGCGTCGTATGGCTGCGGCCAAGCGGAGAAGCCGCCCCGGACGGGTGCGTCATGTGCGACGTGCTTTTCATTCCGGAGGCATCGCCATGATCAGCTTTTTAGCATGGTTATCCGCCGTACGGGTGCCCGTTGAGGAAAAGTGGGGGTATATCTGGGGCACGAGCGGGCAGGTCTGGACGAAGGAAAAGCAGGCGGGGGCCGACAGGGAAATGACCAGGCTCTACGGCAGCCGATGGATCGGGCGGCGGGTCTGCGACTGCTCGGGGCTGATCTTCTGGGCAGCCGCATCGCTGGGAGGAGCGGTGAACCATGGCAGCAACCTGATTTACACGGAGGACTGCGTACCCGAAACACGAGCCG
>CAMOIA010000006.1 GCA_946615785.1 uncultured Clostridia bacterium | reverse complement strand
GGCGGATGGACTGGAAAATCGCCGATACGGATCTTCTGGCCTGCACCGTGGGGCCGGGCTCCTTCACGGGCGTCCGGCTGGGCGTGGAGGCGGCCAAGGCGACCGCGCACGCGCTGGGGATCAGGGTTGTGCCCGTGGACGCGCTGGAGGCGTACGCGAGGCCCTTTGTCGCCTTTGACGGCCTGATCTGCCCGATTCAGGACGCGAGGGCGGGGCAGGTGTATGCCGCGGTCTTTGCCGGGGGAAGCCTTGAAAGGCGCATGGAGGATGCGCCGATCCTGCTGAATGATTTTCTTGGGCAGCTGAATGAAAGAGGGGAAAAATGCCTGTTTGCGGGCGATGGCCTCAGCGTGCATGAAAAGACGATCAGGGCATATCCGTTTTCGGTGAAGCCGGACTTTGCGCCTGCGTCCATGGTGCCGCTGCACGCCGCCTGGGCGGCCGATATCGCCTGGGAAAGGCGGGAGAGCGCCGTTTCGTGGGAAAAGCTGGAGCCGCTCTATCTTCGCGCGCCGCAGGCGGAGCGGCAGAAAAACTTACGGGAGCTTGGCCATGAGTGACATGATCATCCGGCGGATGACGATCCGGGACGTGGATGCGGTGACCGCGATCGAGCAGGCGGTCTTCCCGCGCCCGTGGACGAAAGCGGACTTTGAAAAAGAAATGACAAAAAACGTCTGTGCGCGGTATCTGGTCGCGGAGACGGAGGGAAAACTGGTCGCGTACGCGGGCGTCTGGGTGGTGCTGGACGAAGGGCAGGTCACGAAGATCGCCGTGTTAAGCGAGTTTCGAAGCCGCGGCATCGGGGAGACGGTTTTCCGCGCGCTGCTGCAGTACGCGGCGAACCTCGGGGCGGCGTTTGTCACCCTGGAAGTGCGGGAAAGCAACACGCCTGCAAGGCGTTTGTATGAAAAATGCGGCTTTATCAGCGTCGGCATCCGGAAAAAGTATTATGAGGACAACGGCGAAAACGGCGTGATCATGCTTCTTGAACACATGCCGGACGCAGAGGAAGATTTTGAGGAAGCGGAAACCGTGCACGAAGAATAAGCGAACGCTGTGCCGCAGCATCGCAGGAAGCACCGATATGCGGAAGGCGAGGAGGAAGAGAAAATGAAAATGACGTCGGCCATGGCGGCCAAGGAACTGAAAAAAATGAACGAACAGCACGACGCGCTGCTTGCAAGGGAGAGCAAATCGGCGGAATTTGTGGCTGCCATTCAGGAAGACATCGAATCGGTCCGCCCGGAGTACGATTATGCAGCCGTGCAGGAAGCGCTTTCGGAACTGGAGGGGCGGATCCGTACGCTCAAGCACGCGATCAACCGCTTCAACCTGACCCAGACGGTGCCGGGATTTGAGATGACGATCGATCAGCTGCTGATTTACATTCCCCAGCTTTCCGCGAGAAAACGCAAGCTGGAAGAGATGCGCTCCCGGCTTCCCCGGGAGCGGTCGGTGTCCGTCGGCAATGCCGGCATCATCGAATATACCTACGCGAACTATGATGTGAAAGCGGCGGAAAGAGACTACGATCAGGTGACGGACGAACTGTCCAGGGCGCAGAACGCCCTCGATCTTGTCAACAGCACGGTCGAGTTTGACGTGTGAGGCGTTTCCGAAATCAGACAATTCCTGTTTTATAACAGACTCAGTCCGTTTTGGTTCAGGGGAAGGGTTTTTCGTTATTCCTTTTGTTATCCGTTATTGTGCAGCGTTCAGTGTTCCTTCCTGTCATTTTGCCTGTCTGGTTTAAAAACCTGGCGTCCTGCTCCTTTCAGGTTCAGGGCGCCCGGAGCGGCGGAGGTTCGGTTCCGGGCCGCTCCATACAGCAAAAACAGCGCGCCGGGGATCATTGCAGGAATCCCCCGCCACGTTGCCTGAAGACAGTTTACGGGTACAGCATCACGTCCGCAGGCACGGAATGGATCCCGTGCGAACTCCTGCTGCCCCGCCGTACATCTCGGCTTTTAGGTCGGTCGCGCCGGTGAGATCTGCGAAAACCGGAAAGGGTTTTGTCATGCTGCCGATGCCCATCTTTTCCTACAGGAGCACGCCGTCCCCGTAAATGCGGAAGGAGCCTGTTTTAAGCAGCGTCGGGCGATGAACTACTCTTTCCGCATGAATGGGGATTGATTGCTTGCACTGTTTCGGGTAGAATAAGCGTATCGAAACCGTTTGTTCTTCAGCGCGCCTTCGGGCGGATGGAAGCAAACGGAACAGCGCTTCGTTATATGGCTGAGAGGTTCTGCGGAAAGGAGCGATTCATATGAAGAATTGGCATTGCCGGCTTTCTCTGTGCCTTGTTCTGCTGCTTCTGTGCCAGGCTGCGTTCGCCTTTGCGGATGCGGGATCGGACCTGTGGACCTGTTCCAACTGCGGGCAGATGTGGAACCAGGGGAATTACTGTTCCAACTGCGGCACGCCGAGGCCCTCCTCCGGGAACCAGGCGGATTATACCCTGGAGCAGATTCCCGGGGAGAGCGGCTTTGTGAAGGTGCGCCTGCAGTCGGTCAGCGCGAGCAGCTATATTGTGAACAAGCAGGATCCTGCGCGGTGGCTGCCGTCCCGTGCTGCGGACGGCAATGACGGAACCTGCTGGCAGTTTTCCATCCGGAATCAGAACCCTTCCAGCGTCACCTTTGAAATGTTCACCATGGCGCCCCAGACGGTGAACGCCGTGTGGATCAAAAACGGCTTCTGGAGCGTAAATGCCAGCGGACAGGATCTTTTCAGCATGAACTGCCGCGCGCGTTCGGTGCAGCTGGAATTCCGTTACAGCGACAGCGGCGCGTACCGGGACGCGGTTTCCTTTACCCTTCCGGACGCGTCCTCCCGCTGGGACTGGCAGCGGCTGAACGTCGGGCACAAAACAAATGTAGTCTCCGTGCGGCTCAGGGTGACTTCGGTTTACACCGGCACCAATTACCCGTACGACGTGTGCCTGAATGAAGTTATGCTGGTGCAGAACCGCTCCTCAGCAGGTGTCCAGAGCGGCATCGGCATCGGCGGCGGGTTTGCCTATGGCTCCGGCGTCCGGGCAAATCTCAAGATGCGCCTTTCCACCCGCTCCGGCCCGGGCACGGGCTACGACGAGCCCGGCACGTTCTTCGACCGCAACTGGCAGTCGAACGCCGTGCAGGTGCTTGGAAAAGCCTGGGACGGCGCGAACGAAATCTGGTGGGTGCTGGTGGACTTTCAGTCCGGCGGCGCCCGTTACCGGGTCTGGACGGGATTGAAACGGGTCAGCATCACCGCGGAGAGCGTGCCCGTGATTTCCGCCGCCGGTCAGGGCACGATTGAACCGACCGAAACCAGAAGAGGCCCCGGGACGCAGTACGCCAAGGGGCCGACGGTTTACGAATGGAAAAGCGTTTCGATCTACGGCCGCGAAAACGGCTGGATCGAGGTCGAATACAAAAACGATGGAAATGGAAGGCTGTACCGCTGCTGGGTGCCGGAAAGCAAGGCGCATGTCGGTACATTTGGCGGATATTGAGCATGAAAACACAAACCGGATCGTACCCCTGGCGGTCGTTTCTCCGTAATATCGCCGTCATCGCCATTCCCGTCGCGCTGCAGAACCTGCTGACGACGACGGGCTCCATGGTGGACACGATGATGATCGCGTCTCTCGGCCAATTGGAGGTCGGCGCTGTCGGGCTGTGCGCGCAGTTTTCTTCGCTGATGTTCAGCGGCTACTGGGGGTTTGTCGGCGGGGGCATGCTGTTCTTTTCCCAGTTTTTCGGGGCCGGGGACGACGACGGCATCAACCGCTCCTACGGCCTGACGCTTTGCTGCATGATGACGGTCGGCTTGCTCTTTGGCGTGCTGGCGGTCTGTTTTCCACAAAGCGTGATGTTCCTGTACACGGATAAGCCCGCCATTCAGGCGATCGGTACGGAGTACCTGCGCATCGTCGGCTTTGCCTATCCCATGATGGTCTTTTCCATGGCCATGGCGTCCCTGCTCCGCTGTACGGACCGGGTGCGCATTCCGCTCTGGGGGTCCGTTGCGGGCGTGTGCACCAATATCGTACTGAACTGGGTGTTCATCTTCGGCAATCTCGGCGCGCCCCGCATGGGCGTGCGCGGCGCGGCGCTGGCCACGGTGCTTTCCCAGGCGGTCAGCTGCTCGGTGGTGCTCTTCGCCGCCCGCCGAAGCAGGCATCCGTATCTTCTGGCCGTGCGCAGGCATTTTCGCTGGACGCGCGGCTTTGTAAAGGCGTATTTCAAAAAGTGCTTTCCCATCCTGTGCAACGAAGTGCTCATCGGCGTGGGCAACATGGTCATCAACGTGGTGCTGGGCAGGCAGCCGGAGGAGGCCATTGCGGCGCTGGCGGTGCTCAGGACCCTCGAGGGGCTCGTGATCGGCTTTTTCGCCGGCTTTTCCAACGCCTCCTCAGTGCTGGTGGGAACCCAGGTCGGCGCGGGCAAGCCGCAGGTTGCCTACGGGCGGGCCTGGCGGCTGGTGTACCTTTGCCAGGGAATCATCGCCCTGCTCGGCCTTGTGCTGATTGCCCTGCATACGCCGATCCTGAGCGTGATGGGCATGCGCGGGGAAAGCTTCCGCCTGGCCTTCGGCATGCTTTTGATTTACCTGACCGCCGCCATCATCCGCATGGGCAACTGGACGCAGAACGACACCTTCCGTGCGGCGGGAGACGCGACGTACGGCACGGTGCTGGAAATCGTGTTTATGTGGGCCATGGTGCTGCCCTGCGTGTGCGCTTCCGGGCTTTGGCTGAAATGGCCGACGCTGCTGGTTTTCGCGCTTTGCTATGTCGACGAGCCGATCCGCTACGTGCTCATGCAGGTGCACCTGTACCGCGGCAAGTGGATCAAGCCCGTCACGCCGGAGGGGCTTCGTGCGCTTGACGGCTGGAAGCCGGACCGGAAGGCGATCCCGGAGGAATGAGCATGCATGCGCATAGGAATGAAAAAAACAAACAAATACAAGGTGAACTGAAAGAATCAGAAGGGAGATAGAACAATGGACCAAAGAAAAGCGAACGTCGGTTTCGGCATGAATGCCTATGGACCGGATTCCTATTTTGACGGCGGCCTTCTCGAACTGATCGGATGGTCGATCGTCGGCTTCCTGATCACGATGCTGACGCTTGGGATCTGCCTTCCCTGGGCGTACTGCATGATCTATCGCTGGGAGGCCGAACACACCGTGATCGAGGGGCACCGGCTCTTCTTTGACGGGACGGGAGGGGAGCTGTTTGGCAAGTGGATCATCTGGATGCTTCTGACCATCATCACCTTCGGCATCTACGGCCTCTGGGTCGGCATCAGGCTGAAGCAATGGCAGGTCAGCCATACGCATTTTGTGAACTGAAGGCTTCGCTGAATACGAAGCGCGGCTTACCCTGTTCAAAAACGCTGCAGAAAAGGCCGCGTTTTTGATGACAAGGCGTTTTATGCAAAAAAATAGCGGGGGAAACGGTGCCTGTGCCCAGGCGCGGTTTCCCCCGCTTTACGATTTGCGTGTATCTGCTTTACGGCTTGGCCGAAGCGGTAAAAGCACCGCTTTCGGGTTCCCGGCCAAGGTTGTTCTGGTAAATACCGCCGACGTAAATCCAGCCGGCCGCGCCGCGCAGGCTGACCACGATCCAGTCCCCAGCCTGTTTCAGAATGGGCAGGGTGATGTTTGCGTCCAGCAGGGCCACTTTGGGCGCGATCACGTCGTCCCAGGCGTATACCGGCGTCTTATCGGCTGTGCGGAACCATGCCGGATCAATGATCAGAAAATCCGCGTTCACCCAGCCGGTGAGGGAATCGATCGAATCCCCAAGGGCGACGTACGCCCATCCGTCCTGCTGCCGGATGACGATGGGCAGATCCTGGTATTGCAGCGTTTTCAGCGCCCTGGAGGTGGAGTTCGGTTCCTGGCGCAGAGTCAGCTTTTCACAGAGCACCACTGCCTGAAGGCCGATCTGCCCCTCGCCGTGGGGCGGGATCAGTTCCGCGTGTGCGGAGGGAAAGCCTGCAAGCGCAAGCACCAGCACAGTCAATAAGGCGAGGTAAATCTGTCTTTTCATACGCAACCTCTCCTGTTCTTTGGATTCAATCATATAACGATGAACCCGGCTCTTTTGTTCCCGGGCGCTGGAAAAAAAATGCCGGCGGCCTTTGGCCTGTACATAAGGTTTCTCCCGGGGGAAACCGGCGCGGAACCGTCCGGAAAGTGCCTTTCTGATTTACGGATCGGGAAACAGCCTCGGCAGGAAGGATCGGATGCAGCGGCGCCATACCGTCCAGTCATGCCCGCCGGGGAAGGTTTCACGCAGGATGTTCAGCCCCTTGCCGTCAAGATATTCGTCGTCCTTTTCAAACCGGTCGTAGAACATGTCCTCCGTGCCCATCGCCCGGTAAAAGACGCGGAAAGCGGCGTTGAAGGCGCTTGGATCCTTCAACATGTTAAGGTGTGCTTCCGGTGTCTCCGAAGGCCAGGGCGCCCGCAGAAAGCCGCTGAACAGCCCGGCATAGCCGAAGAGCTCCGGATGGCTGAGGGTCGTAATGCTGGTCTGATAGCTTCCCATGCTGAGCCCGGCCATGGCCCGGTGCCATTTGTCCGCGCGCGCGGCATACCGGCTTTCGACGAACGGGATGAGGTCTTTCACCAGGATTTCGGGATACAGCACCCTTTCGCCGACGCCGTCCTTTTTGACCATGCCGTTCCCCATCACGATCAGCATTTCGCGCATTTTCCCTTCGGCAATCAGCCGGTCCGCGATCCTGCCCACGTGCCCCTGGTAGACCCAGCCCGTTTCGTTCTCGCCGTAGCCGTGCTGGAGGTATAAAACCGGAAGCGGCTTTGCGGGATTATAGGCGGGCGGCGTGTACACAAGGCAGATTTCATGCTTGCCGGTGACGGCGGATGGGTAATAATGCCGCGCGACCGCGCCGTGCGGAACATCCTCAAGGCTGTCCCAGCCCTGCATATCCTCCACGGGAACGTCCACAAAGTTCATCGGCCGGCAGCAGCCGTATCCAATCGGCAGGTAGGGGCACAGAACGTCGGCCCCGTCGATCTTCAGAAAGAAATACTGGAACCCCTTTCCAAGGTCAAAGACGCCCTCCCACGTGCCGTCTTCGACTCTGGCGAGCGGGAAAAGGGTGCCGAATCTGTCGATCACAACCTCGTGCGCGTCCGACGCGATGATCCTGAAGCGGACGGTGCCGTCCGCAAGCACCTCCGCTCCCTGAATCCCGTCACGGTTTTCTTCACCGTAGTACGGATCAAAGGATACGGAAACATCGAGCGGCCATTGCTGATTCATAGCGACCTCCTGATTCAATATTCTTTTCCAAAGCATACCACTTTTTCCATGCGCGCGCAACGAAGAAACGCCCGGGCGGCATGAAATGAGCAGATTCGCGCCGTGCTTGCGGCCGGCCAGCCTTTGAAGGCGCGGGGAAAGCAAAGGACGCAAAACAAAAACCCTGCCGCAGGACGCGGCAGGGGAAAAGAAACAGGATCAGTCGTCGGAATCCGGCGTCTTTGGGAACAGGGGCTGATGACAGTTCGGGCAGAGGTAATCCTCGTCAAAGTCGAAGTCGTCCACGTTGAACGTCATCTCCTGCCCGCAGTGGGGGCAGAGATAATCGACGGTGCGGTCGTCATCGTCATCATCGTCATCATCCTCGTCGTCGTCATCATCGTCATCATCGTCGTCCTCGTCGTCATAAAAAGCGTCTTCGAGGTCGCCAAGATCGCTGTCGATGCTGTCGACGAAGTCATTCAGGTCGCTCAACTCCTCACGGAGGGTTTCGATTTCCTTCGTCAGGTCGAATACGGCGTCGGTCAGCGCTTTGATGACCGCGTCCTTCTGCTTGTCCTGATCCAGCCCGCTGCCTTCGATAAGGCCCTGGATGCGGGCGGCGTTTTCAGAAAGCTTGCTCATAAAAAACCCTTTCTGCCGTCAGGCGCGGGAGAGATATTCGCCGCTGCGGGTATCGATTTTGATCATATCGCCGATGTTGATGAACAGCGGCACCTGAAGCTCATACCCGGTTTCCACCGTGGCGGGCTTGAAGGTGTTGGAAGCGGTGTCGCCCTTGAAGCCGGGCTCGGTCTTGGTGACTTCCAGTTCCACAAAGTTCGGCGCTTCCACGCTGAAGGGCTGGCCCTTGAAATAGCGGATGGTCACGTTCGTATTTTCCTTCACGAACACAATGGCGTCCTCTACGGCGCTCTTGCTCAGCGGCATCTGCTCATAGGTATCCGGATCCATGAAATAGTACAGATCGCCGTCGTTGTAGAGGTACTGCATTTCCTTGGTTTCAATGATGGCACGGGGCATTTTGTCGGTGGGGTTGAAGGTGCGTTCCACCACGGCGCCGGTCATGACGTTCTTGATCTTGGTACGAACGAAAGCCGCGCCCTTGCCGGGCTTAACGTGCTGGAAGTCAACGATGTTCCATACGCCGCCGTCCCATTCGATGGTGATGCCTTTTTTGAAATCTCCCGCCGTAATCATGGTTTGAATTCCTCCGTTTGCTGTTAAAGTAGATCACAATAGGGACTTTTACGGCCCTAAGGTTCACAGGATCAAAAGTTCTTTGGGCGCGGTCACAAGGCTTTCAAAGCCATCCTCCGTAATCACGCAGGTGTCTTCGATCCTGACGCCGCCAAGCCCTGGAATGTAGATACCGGGTTCCACCGTGACGATGTGCCCGGGGCACAGAATGTCCTCGGACGTAGTGGAAAGCCGCGGCTGCTCGTGAATGTCAATGCCCACACCGTGCCCGAGCCCGTGTCCGAAGCGCCCTGCATAGCCCGCGCCGTCGATCACGCGCCGGGCGTGCGCGTCGATCTCGCGGCAGCTTGCGCCGGGCCGGAGCATGGCCTCGCATTCAAGCTGCGCCCGGAGCACGGTTTCGTACACGCGCTTCATTTCGGCATTCGGTTCGCCGAAGGCGACGGTGCGCGTCATATCCGCGTCGTAGCCCCCCTTGCGCGCGCCGAAATCCAGCGTGAGCATCTCCCCTTCGCGAATGACCCGGTCGGACGGGACGGCGTGGGGGAGGGAACCGTGCTCACCGGCGGCGGCGATGGTGTGAAACGCCAGCGCGTCCGCGCCGATGGAAAGCATGGTGTAGTCAAGGTGCAATTGCGCCTCTTTTTCCGTCATCCCGGCCCTGACGAACGTAAGGAGCTCCGAAAACGCTTCGCAGGAAATGGCGCAGGCCCTGCGGATGCGGGCGATTTCGCCTTCATCCTTCACCTTGCGCATGTCCTCGGGAATGCCCTCAAGGGGACGGAAAACCGCGCCGGGCATGGCCTTTTGCAGCGCGGTAAAATCGCGCACGGTCACGCTGTCGTCTTCGTAGAGAACGTCGGTGACGCCTTCCGACTGGAAAAGCCGCCAGGCTACAGATGCATGCAATGTGCCGCGCTCGACCATTTCCACCTCGAAGCCGGGCGCCTGCTGCGCTGCCTGCTCGGTGTACCGGAAATCGGTAACGATGGCTGCGCAGTTGTCCGTCAGGACGAGCACGCCCTCCCCGGTGTAACCGGTGAGGTAAAACATGTTCGAGGGTTTGGTCACATAAATACCTTCACGCTTTTTCAGGTTTGCGCGGGCGCGAAGAGCTTCCGCTCTGTTCATCCAATGCCTCCCGACTCCATGACGATCCAAGCTATTTTACCATAACCTTTTCGACTTTACCATAGGCAATATGGCGAAAAAGCTGTTTTTGAACGCAAATTCCTGGAAAAACATCAAAATTCAGGGTTGAAGGACGCAAGCAGCGAGGCTGCCGTGTCAAGCAGCCTTTCAGGGGTCGGCAGCTGGGCTGCGGGCAAAGGACGGCACTGCACGCTTACGCGAAGCACGCCCTGTCCGGCCGGCACAAGGCATTTGAGCGTGCGGGAGACTCCGGACGGATCTTCGCCCGGGACGTCCTGGATCAGGCAGGTGTGCGAACCGGTATCGTCCTGCCAGGTAATGGGAAGTCCGCCTTCCTGCGCAAGAAGCGCTTCGACGGGGCCCGGCAGCGCTTCGACGGTCGCTGACCGGATTTCTTCGTTTTCAGGCAGCGTATAGACGCGGACGAAGGGATCGCTGCGTGTTTCAAGGCACTCAAAGCCGTCCGGCTCCGTCCAGACGCCGAGCGTGATCACATTTTGGTTCTGAGAAACCGTAACCGGCGCGGAACCGTCTTCGGGCGCTTTGGCGTTTTCCGCGCCGTCCGGTACGCTTTGTGCAGGAAAGCTCTCCTGGCTGCTTTGCGCCGCGGCTGCGCGGAGAGCGTCCATGTCCCTCCGCATCGCTTCAGTTTCCCTCGTTGCCTGCTCTGCCTGCTCAGCAAGCGCCAGGTTCCGCTCTTCCAGGGCTGTGTTGGCATTTTCAAGGGCTTGCGTTCTGACCGTCAGTTCCTGGTTTTCCAAGGTCAATGTCTCCACCTGACCGATCGATTCCTGATAATCGTTTGCAAGAATCTCCACCATTTCGGTCAAATTGGCCTTTTCAACGTTAATACTCTCCACTGATGCGGTCAGCTCCGCGTTTTCGGAAATGAGCGTTTCCACCATGGCGGAGAGCTGATCGTTGGCTTCGGTGAGCGCATCAGCCGTCTGCTCGCTGGCTGCTTTTTGTTCGGTTAGCGTATCGAGCTGTTCCTGCAAAGCGTCCTTCTGTGCAAGAAGGGCTTCTACCTGACGCTGCAAGTCCCCGGCGTTTTGCGTCAGGACGGTTACGCGGGCCGATAGCGTTTCGCGTTCTTCACTTAAAGCCTCCACCTGAGTGGCCATTTCGTCTCTTTGTGATCGCAGGAACTCCACTTCCTGCAGATTTTGCGCGGCTTGTGCATTCGAATCCTCCACATTTGCGATCAGGGATTCCTTTTCGGATGCGAACGCTTCCGCCTGGGCGCGCAGCTGTGCGATGACAGCCTCATTCTCCTCCACCTGAGTGGTTAAAACGATACAATTCTCGGTTAAATTTTCCACTCGAATTGTCAATTCCTCGATTTCTGACCGTTTTTCTTCCACTTCGTTGGAAAGGACGCCGTTTTCCATCCTCGCGGCCTGAAGGGCGTCCGCGTGGCTCGCGAGCGCGCCGAGCGCTTCCTGCAGGCGCCGCTGCAGCCCTTCCAGCTCCGCCTGCGCGGCGTTCAGATCCGCGGTTAAAGCTGTGTTTGCATTTTCCACCTGCGTAGCGCGCTCCAGGGACGCATCCACCGCGCTTTCAAGCCACTGGGACTGTGCGCGGAGCGCCTCGTTTTCCTGCTGCTGGCGTTCAATGTCCGCGCCGGCCTGGGCAAGGCTTTCCTCCAGGTCGGCCTGGATTGCGGAGGACTGTTCGATTTCGGCCCTGAGCTTTTGCTCAGCTTCGTTTTTCTGCCCGATGACGACGAGCAGCGCCGTCAGGCACAGAATGAGCAGGACGGCGAGCCAGATCCATGCTTTTTTCATCGCAGCGGCCTCCTCATCGGTTATTGAGAGCCCTTGCTTCCCGGAGCAGGAAGCCGTCCAGGTTGTTGACGCCAAGGGCGAGCATGCTTTCAATGCGGAATGTTTCGAAGACGGCGCGCAGGATGCACAGGCCGTGCACGATGTGCGGTGCCCTGGCCGGCGGCAGGCCGGGTACTGCGCTGCGCTGCAGCAGGGTCATGGGCGCAAGAAAG
Organism: uncultured Clostridia bacterium; assembly: GCA_946615785.1. Lineage (GTDB taxonomy): Bacteria > Bacillota > Clostridia > Christensenellales > Aristaeellaceae > RUG756. The sequence goes on along the minus strand of CAMOIA010000006.1, from coordinate 2,285 downwards.
CGGATCAGCGTATCCAGGCTTTTCGCGTTCAGAACGCCGCCCTCAAAGCGCGATGGATCCGCCGCTGCGATGTCCCGGTAGGCGGTCATGGTGCCGCCGATGCCGCGCACGGGAACCGGAGCGGAGCAAAACGACAGCGCAAGCGGTTTTGCCCTGGCCATTTCCGGGGAAGCGAGGATTCCGGCAATCAGGGCTTCTGCGTCGGACGCGCTTTTCACGGGAAAGCGCTTAAGAAGCCTGGAAGCGCCAAGCTGCAGGCTGATTCCCTCGTGCGCGCCGCATTGGCCGAGGGTCAGTTCCGTGGAACCGCCGCCGATATCGATCACCAGCGTGTCCCGTCCGTCTGAAACCGCAAGATATGCAAGTTCGGCCTCTTCTTCCCCTGTGATAATGGAAAGCGTGAGGCCGGTTTCATTTTCCAGATATTTTTGAAAGTACAGGGCGTTTGTGCAGTCCCGGGCAGCACTGGTTGCGTACAGGGCGATTTCGCCTTCCGCGCCGGCGTTTTCAGCCTGCTTTTTCAGCGCCGTTACAGCGCTTACCACCCGGTCCATGGCTTCCTGGCTTAAAGCGCCGTCCTGCGTGAGGCCCATGAAGAGCCGGGTTTCTTCGCGGCCGCGGCAAATCGGCCTCATCCGGCCGCCCTGCAGGTCGGCGCAGAGCATTCTTGTGGAATTGGATCCGATGGCGATGGCCGCCCGCCTCATTGCACTTCCTCCGCGGTCACCTCGTGCACGCCGTAGAGATCGTCGATGTTGGAAATCTGAAAACGGATCTCGCCCGGCATGATATAGCCGTATTTTTCCCGGGCCACCCGGATCACGTACGCATCCGTCTCCACGCGGCTCAGCTCATTTTCGTACGCGCTTCTCTGGGCTTCCAGGGCTACCTGTTCAAGACGCATCTGCTTCTGTTCCCGCTCCAGCGCGTCGATATTCCTGTTCACGCCGCCAAGCACAATGAAGGTTACCACCACAAGGACCACACACAGCACGATCAGTGCAAAGGGGGTCAGCCCTTTCTGCAGGATGTTCTTCATTCAATACCGCTTCCTTTCAGGCAGGTCTCCGGGTTGGATGCGCGCGCATTCCTGGAAAACGACGAGCATGGAGGTCACCAGCGCGCTGGTTTTTTTCTGAAGGGTTTCTGAGGAGCATCCCTGGCGGATGCCCTCGCTGAGGTAATTCCACAGCCCCGCGCACAGGAACACCGCGTCGCGGTGCACTTCTTCGCGGGGGGTGTTCAGCACCTCGGAAAGCTTTTCTTCCACGGCGCTTAAAATGTGGTCGTAAAAGGAGGAAAACAGGTACGGGCTTTCCTTCACGTTCAAACGGGAAAAGAATTCACGGTTTGCCTCATAGCAGCCCAGGATGGCGCCGAGCATGTTTTCCGCTGCGCGAACAGGATCGCCGGAGGGGTTGTTCTGCCTCTGCAGGCGCTCAAGGTTTTCGTTGACCTCGCCGAAAAGATCGCGCACCAGTTCGTCCGCCAGATCGTTTTTGCCGTTGTAGTGGGCGTAAAACGTAATCCGGCTGGTCTCGGCGTCCTTGCAGAGTTCCGTGACGGTGATATCGGCATAGGGCTTTCGGCGCAGCAGCTTTTTCAGCGTGTTCTTTAAATTCCGTTTGGTCCTGGTGATCCGTTTGTCGTCCATATGCTTAAAGCTGCTCCAGGGTTCATACCATTGAATTTCCAATACTACAATACCGCAAACGCGGCCGGATGTCAAAGGCACATTTTCAGATTGTCATGTCCAGGTCAAAAGAAAGCGCGTTGCGGCCGGATAAAGCCTGCAAAAGCTCGTTTTCCGACGTGTTCATCGTGTCGATGGAAAGAACCGTCCGCCCTTCGCGCATCACGATCACGCGGTCGCAAAGGTGTAAAAGCTCCTCCGGATCGTCCGAGAGGACAAGAATGCCGGTGCGCTGTGTCTTTTCGTCGTTCAGACAGTCCCACAGGGTCTGCGCGCCTTTTGCGTCAAGGCCCCGGGAGGGGTATTCCATCAGCAGCACCGGCCCCGTTCTGTCCAGTTCGCCGCACAGGCGCAGCATGTTCCGGCCTGCGTCGGGGACTGTCCAGAGGGGATCGTCCGGCGCGGCCTCGACGCCGTATTCGCGGGCAATCCATTCTGCGTAAGCACGCATCGCCTTCCGACGCGCAAAACCGTGCTGGAAAAAGCCCGGAAAACGGCTTCGCCGCAGGACCAGTTCGTCCTCCACGGTCAGGTCGTCCGTTTCCTGCGGGCCTGCGGCAGGCAGGAAACGGACGCCTTTCCGCGCGAGCGT
>CAMOIA010000005.1 GCA_946615785.1 uncultured Clostridia bacterium | reverse complement strand
TTTTCGGCAATTCCCGGGTTATTTCAGGAAATACGTCATCAGATAGCCTTCGTACGTTTCATAGCGCACCTTTGTCCATACGTCGCCCGGAATGAGCACGGTCACCTCGTTTCCGGAGTAAACCCGCAGGAGTACGGAAGCGTTGTAGCTTCCCTTGCTGCGCAGATTGACGTAGCTGCTGCCGTTCTGCACGGTCTTTTTCGGGCTGGTCGCAAGGTTGTGCAGCTGCAGGTATTTGGTCATCACATAGCCTACCGTACCGCTTGAAAGCGATACCTTGCACCAGGTTTCCCCGGGCTCGATCACGTTCAGCTGCGTGCCGTTTTTCAATTGCGCGAGCACCTTCGCGCTGGTCGACGGCGTCATGCGCAGGTTCAGCGTGGCAAGCGCATTGTCATTTTTCACCACCGCGTATCCGCCGGATACCGGAATCGGCGCTGGCGCAGGATACGTGCCGCCGCCCGCGCCTCCGACTTTCAGAAACTTCACCGCCATGAAGCCCGTCACGCCCCCGACGGAAACCATGTCGAATTCCTTGCCCTCAAGCAGCACGGTCACCTGGGTTCCGTTTGCGTAGCTTGCCCTGATGGCGCTTGTGGAAAGCGGCGCCGTGCGCATGTTCAGTTTGCCCGCGTTGCCGGTCTGCACGACGGCGGTTTTCGTCTGCACAGGCGACGATCCCGTCGTCACGAAGGCTCCGAGCACATAACCCGTCATCCCGTCCGCATACACGCTGTACCAGCCATTCTGGCTGCCGAGAATCTGGACGGTGTCGCTGTTATAAAGGATATGGATCACCTGGCCCTGGTACCCGGGCTGATTGCGCATGTTCACATAGCCGGACGGATCGGGATTGTAGATCACGCCCGTTCCCGACGCGGGCACAGGCGCCAAAGCATCCTGCGCGGTTTTGAGATAGCTGCCGGACATATAGCCCGTCACGTTTGTGGAAGCCACCCGGCAGTAATACCAGTTGTTTCCGCTCGGATACAGGATCTCCACCCATTCGCCGCGCGCCGCAGCGCCCCGCCAGACGCCGGCGGTGGAAGGCGTTGCACGCACATTCAGGGACGCGGTGCCGTAAACCACCGCCCAGGTCGTATCGGCCAGCGCCGGCGTCAGCATGGCCGCGCACAGAAAAAGCGCCATCGCAAGGGATACGATCGCTTTGTTTTTTGCTCTCATCATCAAAATCCTCCCTGCTCTTTCTGTTCATATAACGAAGACCGTCCGCGTTTTGTTCCAGCCGCATCCTGATTTTTTCGTCACATCAGATCCACAAGGATGCTGTTCATCACGTCCAAGCCCCTCTCCGTACAAAAGAGGGCGCCGTTTTCATACTGCAAAAGCCCGGCTTTCATGGCGCGCTGCCATTTTTCTCCGTACACATCCTGAAGGTGCTTTCCGTGCATGCGGTAAAAATCCTTCTCCCGCACGCCTTCCCTCAGCCTGAGGCCCAGCATGACGCTTTCAAACATGGCGTCCTCCTCAGAAAGCTGCGTCACCTCCGGCTTTACGCCCTTCAAATAATCCGACAGCGAGCGCGGATTCTGCGTCCGCACGTTGTTCTCCATTCCCGCGGCGGAGCACCCGAACCCTAAGTATTCCCCGCGCCGCCAGATGGAAAGATTGTGCCTGCAGGCAAACCCGGGCTTTGCAAAATTACTGACCTCGTACTGCAAAAGGCCGTATTCTTTCGTCTTTTCAAGACAGTGCGCGTACATTTCCCGCTCCGTATCGGTATCGGGCAGCGTCCAGGCGCCGCTGGAAACCTTCGCCTCCAGCTTCGTGCCCTCCTCTACAATCAGCCCGTAGCAGCTCAGGTGCTCGACCCCAAGGCCGAGCGCGGCGTCGAGGCTTTCGTCCGCGTCCCGCACCGTCTGCCACGGAAGGCCCACCATCAGGTCCAGGTTGATGTTCCCGATGCCGGCCGCACGGAGTTTTTTCACGCCGTCGCGGACATCCGAAAACGTGTGGATGCGCCCGAGCCTGCGCAGAAGGTTTTCCTGCGCGCACTGCATTCCCATGGAAACCCGGTTCACCCCGAGCGACACGAGCGCTTCCGCCATGCCGTCTTTCAGGGTGCCCGGGTTCACCTCCATGCTGATCTCCGCGCCTGGCGCAAATACAAACGCCTCCCGAAGGGCGCAAAACAGCTTTTCCATCAGCGGCAGAGGATAAATGGACGGCGTGCCGCCCCCGATATAGAGCGTTTCGGCCAGGTAAGACGCATCCGCCTTCGCCCGGATCTCCGCGATCACGCGCTCACAGTACGGCGCCATCCACTTTTCCCGTCCGCTCCAGGAAGGAAAATCGCAGTACGCGCACTTCCGGACGCAAAAGGGAATGTGCAGATACAGACCGACAGGCTTCACGGCAGCTTCACGGCATAGACGTCCGTCCCGCACGCAAGCAGCGCAACGCCACCCGTCGTCATGCCAAGGTACCCCGTCACCTGTCCGCTCATGGGCAGGGCAAGGGCCGTGAACCTTGCGTCCCTGTAGCCGGCACGGTAAATGCCGTCCGCGCCGAAGGCGTACATGCGGCTGTGGTAGAGCGCCGCGCCGACGCACACCGCGGGCAGGGTATAGCGCTGGTCGCGCGAGCCGCGCAGAAGGCGCAGCTCCGTAATTTCCGTCACGTCCCCGGCCTGCCTGGAAGGCGCGAACAGAAGCTCCGGCGTGCCCACGTTTTCAGGGGCGTCGATCAGCTTCCACCCGTAAACCAGCACCGTACCGCTGCGGTCCTGCACGCCCTGATAATTATAAGCAAGCAGCTGGCGCGTCGTCACCACGTTCAGCCGGTTTCCGGCGTATTTGACGGCATAGGTCAGGTTCTGCCCAAGCGACACTTCGCCCGTGTTCATCCTGCCCACCTGTATGATATACATCGTGGTCGCGGGCACCGTGCCGTATACGTCCAGCGCGGTCGCCCACAAAAACTCGCCGTCTGAAAAAAAGCCCACGTCCAGGATCATGCGGTCCTGGTAGGCCGTCTGCTCCTCGTCCACGGTCAGTCCCGTCAGATCCTTCACGAGCAGGGTCGGACTGATCCCGTCGCCAAGCACCGCGGCCACATACTTTGTGCCCGCCTTGGCGAACTGCACCTCACGCGACAGGTGGTCGTTGTACGTGGAGCGTCCGTTCTGGTCAAAGATAAAGAGCTGGTTGTCCACCCACGCCACAAGCGTGCCGCCTGCGCAGTCAAATCCCGCGCCGCTGCCTAAGGTAAAAGACCATTTTTCATTTCCGCCGGGCGCCAGGCAAAAGAGCGTCGTGCCGTCGTAATACAGCACATTCTCGCCAAACGGCGTCACGTCCTGCGACGACACGCAGCGCAGCTTGACAGCACTGGTCCTGTCCGGGATGAGGCGCAGGATGCCCGCCGCGTGCAAAAGCAAAAGACCGATCACGACGATGCCGGCAAAGCCGAGGATCCACAAGGCCCCCTTGTTTTTCGGTTTTTTCCGCTGATCGAGGCCAAAGTCCATATCGATATCTCCCGTATCCGAAATCGCGCCAAGGATCGCTTACGCGGCGTTTGATCCTTCAGCGCGTTTCCTGTTCTTCCCGCCCCATGAGCCTGGCCGCGCCGGGCCGCCCGTACAGGCTCACAAGGTAATCAAACGCAAGCTCCCTGTCCACAAGCAAAATCCCCATCGGGGTGCCTTTGGAAACCTTCAGGCGCGGATCCCTGAACGCGGCGGTTTTGCCGCTCAGGCCGACCGCCTGCGCAAACGCGTTGTACTCGGCGGATTTGCCGCCGCTCACCCTGCCCACAAGCAGGCACCCCGAAGAATTGCACCAACTGTTCCCGGGGTTGGAATTGCGGTTTGAAACACGCCGGTGGATATGAATGCCCTCTGCCGTGTCCGCGTAGCCGTTGAGATGATCCCCCGAATCGAACCGGATGACGCGCGCGTCCTGTACATTGAGCGCGGCATACTCCGAATGAGTGACGGCACTGAGCGGGTAAACCCCGTCCATAAGGGTCGGCACCGGCTTGTCGCCGTTTGACATCCTGTCCTTCGGCCTGTCCGGCAGGGTGGTCGAAAAATCGTTTTCATACACCACCCGGTCGCCTGCCTCCGTGCGCCTGACGACAACGCAGAGCGCATATCGCCTTTCCCAGTCGTCCGCGTCCGCGCCCGCGCCTTCAAAAAAGAACACGCAGACCCCGCCGTTTTCAAGGCAGCTTTCAAAGCGTTCGTCCTCGGAAACGGCGCTGTTGATAACAAGGCTGACGTAATCCTGCGTCCCCTCCCGGGCCATGGTGACCGAAAGCGGCTCGGCATGGGAAAAGGACGGCAGCAGCAGGATCAAAAGCCACGCAAACAAGCCTCGCAAGGCAAACCTGCAACGACGATCATCCATCACGGAAGCCTCCAGAAATCTGCCATATCGCTTCAGCATATAGCATGCCATAGTTGCCATTTTCTGTCAAGCGCCGCGCTTTTCAGGCAAAAAGGGAAAGAATGTCCTTCTCCGTAAGCCTTGTCGGCATGGTTTCCCCCGGCGCGATCAGGCTGTCGAACATCCTCCGCTTCCGGTCGTTCAGATTGAGCACCTGCTCCTCGATCGAATCGTGCACGATCAGCTTCCACACCTCCACCCGCCTCGTCTGGCCGATGCGGTGCGCGCGGCCCGTTGCCTGATCCTCCGCCGTCGGATTCCACCACGGATCGTAGTGGATCACCGTGTCCGCCCCGGTCAGGTTCAGTCCCGTTCCGCCCGCCTTCAGGCTGATGAGAAACACCTGTCCTTCCCCGGAATTGAACCGCTGCGTCAGGTCCAGCCGCTCCGCGGCAGGGGTGTCGCCGTCCAGGTACAGCGCCTGAAAGCCCTCCTGGGCGATCCGCCTCTGGATCACGCGGAGCATGCTCGTAAACTGGCTGAACAGAAGGATCCGCCTGCCCGCGTCGATCGCCGAAGGCAAAAGCTCCATCAGCATCTCCAGTTTGCCGCTCGCACCCCGGTACTCCGGCAGGCACAGCGTGGGATGGCAGCAGATTTCCCTGAGCTCCGTAATGGCGGAAAGCACTTCTCCGCGGCTGCGGCCCAGCCCTTTTTCCGAAAGCACCTCCTGCACCCTCGCGCGTTTTTGCATTAGGGCGGCGTCGTAGATCTGCCGCTGCTCCTGGCTCATTTCCGCAAAAAGCACGCTCTCCTGCTTTTCGGGCAGTTCGCCCAGCACGTCTTTTTTCAGTCTGCGCATCAAAAACGGCCTGAGGCGCCTGCGCAGGCCCTCGTCGTCCTGTCCGTCGCCCCAGCGGCGCATAAAATCGTTGTGCCGCGGCAGATACCCCGGCAGTGCAAAGTCAAACAGGCTCCACAGTTCGCCCACATGGTTTTCCATGGGCGTGCCCGTCATGGCGATGCGCGTATCCGCCGTGATCATCTTCACCGCGTGCGCCCCCACGCTCTGCGCGTTTTTCACGTGCTGGGCCTCGTCGAGCACCGCGAACCGGAAGCGGATACCGCGCATCAGATCGATGTCCCGCCGGATCAGGGGATAGGAAGTAATGACCACGTCCGGGCCCTTTGGCAGCGTGATTTTCTCGATCTGCTCCCTGCGCGCGTTCTGCGTGCCGCTGATGAGCAGCACTTTCAGCGACGGGGCGAATTTCTTTAATTCGTTCAGCCAGTTGTAGGTCAGTGTCGTCGGCGCCACCACAAGGCTTGGAACGCGTTCCGGTTCCGTCTGCACGCCCCACAGGATGGCCGAAATCATCTGCACGGTTTTGCCAAGACCCATTTCATCGGCGAGAATGCCGCCAAGTCCCATCCTGTGCAGCGCGGCAAGCCACACAAAGCCCCTCTTCTGGTATTCCCGAAGGCATGCGACCGGGGGTTCGGGCGCGGCAAACCGCATGGCGGCAAGGTCGTTTACCGCCTCGTCCGTCTCCACAGGCAGCGCTTTTTCGCTGATCAGCGCCGTAAAATACGCCGCGCGCATCGCGCCCAGATCGTCTTCCCGCCCGGTCAGCTCATGCGCTTCGGAAACCGCTTCGGCAAGCTCCTGCCAGTCCGCCAGCTCTGAAAGGTCGATAAACGTTCCGTCCCGGTACCGAAAATAGCGCCTGTGCCTGCGCAGCGCCTCCATGAACGGGTAAAGCTCCTCGATGCGTTCGTCCCCGTCCTCGATTTCAAGGCGCAGCTGGCCCGACGTATAGTGCAAAAATCCTTTCAGGCGCGGCTTGCGGACCGTAATGCGGCGAAAATCGCGGCTCATGTACAATTCCGCTGCGGCGCTCAGTCTCTGCACGCCCTCGGTCACAAAATCGTAAATCTTATCCGACCCGCGAAGATACACCCGCCCGGCCTGGACGTGGAAGCCATTTGCCGCAAGCTCGTCCAGCACCGCGTATTCTTTCTTCACGTCCCGGATGATCAACATCTGTTTTTCGTCCGCTTCCCTTTCAAACGGATCGATTTCCACCTCTCCGTACTGAAACGCGACCCGGCAGGTGACGTCCATTCCTTCCCGGTCAAGGTACACCTTGGCCCGGACAGGCAGACGGATCATGCGCTTTTCAAGCTCACCCTCCATGACCACGCGGCCGGATACCAGCAGGGCCGGCATCAGTTCGCTGAGCACCTGTTTTACGTCCTTCTCCGAAAAAATGAAAAGCGCCCTGCCGCCTTTTCCGTATTTGACCAGCGCCTCCACGATGGCCCTGTCCTTTTCGCGCACGAAAAACAGCGAACCGCCCGAAAGCACGTATTCCTTCATTCCCGCCAGGTTCCGCATGCCCCGCGGCACGTCGCAGCGCAGCCGCAGTTCCCTGAACGAGCCGCTGAAGGTGAACAGAAAATCCGTTTCCAGGGTGCCGATTCCGCTGCAGACGGCCGTCTCCTCCCCGACGCGCAGCTCGAAATCCATCCCCCGCAGGGCGTCCAGGACGCGCTTTGCCGTGCGCGGCTTCAGTTTCAGGATGCGCGCCGCGTTTCCCGTCATCGCCGCACCGTTTAAGTCCTCGCAGTATTCGCTCAGGATGTCCAGCAGGTTTTCGCCCTCCGGCGAAAAGCGCATCCAGGACGGATGGTAGGAAAAGCCCTTCCCGAAAGGCACTTCCTCTCCCGTTTCGCGCGCCTCGAGAAACCGCGGAATGGAGCGGACCACATACAGTCTTTCCTCTCCGACCCGAAGGGCAATGTACAGTTCGTCGTTTTTATACAGGACGACCGGCTGCAGCGCCACGCTGTCCGACACCGGAAGCGTCTTCATCATGGAATTGAGCAGGGCCGGTGCGCTTGTGGAGGCAAGATACCGCTCCATTTCCGTCAGCGCCCCGGACGCCGAAGCAAACAGCACCGCCGCCACCTGGTGGCTGCAGTGCTCCGTGCCGCAGTCGCATTCAGCGCCCGTCGGCGTCACCGTCACATGGTAGCGAGCGTCCTTGTCCGCAACCAGATAGCACGCCTGTGTTTCGCCCCGCTCCTTTTCCCTGACCAGTGCGCGGCGAAACAGCTGCACTCCCTGGGCGTACATCTGCTCGCCCGCTTCTTCCCTCAGCGCATCGCTTGAAAACATGTTTCCTCCCAAAACGCCAAAAAGGCGTATTTTAAGAAAATACGCCGCACCCCGCCTGTTTTCCTGCCGGACGAAAAAGTTTTTCCACAAAAAAATCGCCGCTTTTGCGGCGGTTTCAATCATTCGGGCTTATAAAATTATTTTTCCCGGTGGGCCAGCGCGTCCGCGCGGTTGATGGCGCACAAAATGGCACGGATGGAAGCCATGGAAATATTCGGGTCGATGCCCACGCCGAACACGTCGCTTCCCGAAGGGGTCTTCAGGTGGATGTAGGCGACCGCCTTGGAATCCGCCCCGCGGCTGATGGCGTGCTCTTTATAGTCGATGAACTCGTATTTCCCCATTTTTTCATGCCGGATCGCGTTGAAAAACGCGTCGATGGGGCCGTTGCCGCTGCCGGTCACCTCAAACACGGTATCCTTGTGGCGGATCCTGCCCCAGAAATGCGAGGACGCCACGCCGTCCGCGACGCTGTCGCCGAAGGAATGCGCGAGCAGCTGATACGGCCCGTCCACGGAAAGATACGCTTTTTCGAACAGATCGTAAATCGTTTCCGGTTTCAGCTCCACCCCGGCAAGGTCGCTCTGCTTCTGCACGATGGCGCCGAATTCCGCATGCATGGCCTTGGGCATGTCAAAGCCGAACTTATGGTGCATGATGAACGCCGCGCCGCCCTTCCCGGACTGGGAATTGATGCGGACGGGCTCGTAGCTGCGGCCGAGATCGGAGGGATTGATGGGCAGATAGGGCACCATCCACTTGTCGGTTTTCGTTTCCTCCATGTAGTTGAAGCCCTTGTTGATCGCGTCCTGGTGGCTTCCGGAAAACGCCGTAAACACCAGGTCCCCCGCATAGGGCCAGCGCTCCGGGATGTGCAGTTTGGTGCAGCGCTCGTACATTTCGATGACCGACTGCAGGTGCGTAAAATCAAGCTCAGGATCCACGCCCTGGCTGTACAGGTTCAGCGCGAGGGTCACAAGGTCCACATTGCCCGTGCGCTCGCCGTTTCCGAAAAGGCACGCTTCCACCCGTTCCGCGCCGGCCAGCAGTCCCAGCTCGGTGGTGGCGACGCCCTCGCCGCGGTCGTTATGCGGATGCAGGGAAATGATGGCCCGCTCCCTGCCGGGCAGGGTGCGGATAAAGTATTCCATTTCGTCCGCAAACTGATTGGGCAGGCAGTTTTCCACCGTCGTGGGCAGGTTCAGGATCACCCTGTGATCCCTGTCCGCATGCAGATGGTCCAGCACCGCCGCGCAGATTTCCGCCGCGACATCCATTTCCGTTCCCATAAAGGATTCGGGCGAATATTCATACCGGAGGTCCATGCCCTGTGCGATGACCGGCTGCGCCATTTCGTAAATCAGGTCCGCCGCATCGGTCGCGATCTTTTTCACGCCCTCCACGTCCGTGCGGAACACCACGAGGCGCTGCAGGACGGACGTGGAATTGTAAAAGTGAAAGATCACGTGTTTCGCGCCGCGAATGGCCTCGAAGGTCTTTTTGATCAGGTGCGGGCGCGCCTGCACGAGCACCTGAATGGTCACGTCGTCCGGAATGTGACCGCCCTCGATCAGCTCGCGGCAGATCTGGTAATCGGTATCCGACGCGGAGGGAAAGCCGATCTCGACCTCCTTCACGCCGATCGTATCCACCAGCATGTGGAACATTTCCAGCTTTTCGGCCATGTTCATCGGGTCGATCAGGGCCTGGTTGCCGTCGCGCAGATCCACAGAGCACCAGATGGGCGCTTTTTTCAGCTCCCGGTCCGGCCAGGTGCGGTTTTCGATCGGCTGCGGCACAAAGGGAATGTACTTCTCAAAACCATTCATAGCGGTTTTCACTCCTTATTTTCGCTGGGGACATCTTACGTGCATTGCGGCAGAAAGTCAAGCCGTATCCGCCTTTTTCTGTCCCGGGCGCATGGTGATGACAAACCGGATGCTGCCGTTTCGCGCCTCGGCGGAAATATGCCCGCCCATGCGCGCGGCGATGTCACCCGCGATGGAAAGCCCGATCCCGTAACCCTGCTTTTTGCTGTTGCGGGAACCGTCCTCGCGGTAAAAACGCTCGAAAAAGCGGGAGGTGTCCACATTCGCCGCGTCCGCAAAGGTGTTGGCGACCAGCAGCGCCGGGTGTCTGCCGCCCGAAAGGGTCAGATCCACCTTTCCGCCCGCATCGCAGTATTTGTCCGCGTTGTCAAGCAGGATGCCGAGCAGTTCCCGCAGGGCCTTTTCCTCGCCCTTCACCACGACGCCGTCCTGAATTTTGGCCGAAAAGGTTTTCCCGTCCCGCAGGATCACCTGTTCATAGCTGCCGCTTTCCTCCGCGGTCAGGCGGCTCATGTCCACGTCCGACAGCGTCTCCTGCCCGTTTTCCTCCATACGGCACAGCGCCACCAGGCGCTGCGTGAGCCCGCTCATCCTTTCCACCTGTCTGAGCGTGCTCTCCGTCCACTTGTCGCGTCCGTGCAGCATTTCAGTCATTTCGGTGTTGGCGGAAATGACCGCCAGCGGCGTCTTGAGTTCGTGCGAAGCGTTGGTAATAAACCGCTGCTGCCGCTCCATCGCCTCCACCTGGGGCTGAATGATCTTTTTGGAATAATACAGGAACACGAATACATACGCGATCAGAATGACAAGAACCACCAGCATCATATACCCGAGCACTTCCCTGAGCATCCAGAGCCGGGACGTAATGTCGATGAACACGTACATCGTATCCTGCCCTCCGGCCTTACGTCCGAAGGCGTAATACCCGCCGTCCAGCCGCACCTTGCCGCTTTCCGCGTTTTCCTGCAGGGCAAGATCCACAGCGCGCCTTGCCGTTTCGGGATTCATGGTGGAAATATGGCTCAGGTCCTGCGAAATGACCGCACCGTCCGCAGAAAGGCGCACCGCAAAATACCGCGTTTCATACACGAGCTCCGGAAGCTCGGACAGGGAAATGCGCCCGTCCATATCCATCATCTTCGGCGGGAGGCGGCCGCCGTTGCCAAGCAGCGCCTCCAGCATCGCGTCGTACTGCCGGTCCAGCCGGAGGGCGGAAAGACCGATCACCGCCAGAATCGTCACCGCCATGGCCACAAGCAGCGCAAGCGTGGACAGGAAGACGAAACGAAACCGCTGCTTTGCGATCATATATCCAGCCCCCGCAGGCAGAAACATTCCTCCGCCTCTTCCACCCGAAGGCGCGCGCCGACACTGTCCAGCTTGCCGTTTAAATACAGCACATACAGTTTCAGCATGTCCATGCCCGCTTCGGATTCGTTCCGCCAGACCCGGTTCAGAATTTCCTCCGGCGAAAGCATCTTGCCGTATTCCCGCATAAACAGCGCCAGCAGCTCCGTTTCAGCCTGCGAAAGCGTGATGGAATTGACGCAGCTGAGCAGATTCTGCCGGATGTTCAGCTTTACCGGACCGATCTTCAGGCTTTCACCCGAATACACGCCGCCGCGCCTTGTCAGCGACCGGATGCGCGCGGTCAGTTCGCCCATGGCAAAGGGCTTTGTCAGATAGTCGTCCGCGCCCGCGTCAAGCCCGCGGATCCGGTCCCGCACCTCCGATTTGGCCGTGAGCAGCAAAATCGGGCAGGTATTGCCTTCCCCGCGCATCTTTATCAGCGCTTCGATGCCGTCCATAAGCGGCATCATGATATCCATCACGATCGCGTCGTAAGCGTTTGCCCGGCTCAGGTCAAGCGCCTCCAGCCCGTTCGCCGCCAGATCCACCTCGTAACCCGTGTGCGAAAGAAAAGCGCCAAGCACCTCCCGCAGGTCGTTTTCATCCTCTGCCACCAGGATCTTCATCGGAGATGTCACCCCTTTCACGCATCGAAATCATATCGCGGATCGCCTGCATGGAAACGTCGCACGCCGCCAGATCGTCCGCGCAGCGCTTGAGTTCCCTGCGGATCATGTCCTGGATGCCCGCAACCTGCTTGTAGCTGATCTGGTGTTCCAGCACAGCCCAGGTATCCATGGCGATGGTGCGCAGCTGAATCTCGGCGAAAAACCAGCCGGGTTTTTTTCCGTCCACATCCTCCGTGTCCGTCCGCACCGCAATGATCATGTGGTAGCTGCGGTACCCGTTTTCCTTGGCCGACCGGATATAATCCTTGCAGGCAAACAGCCGAACGCCCTCCATGCGTTCAATGGCCTTCGCCGCGCGGTACACATCGTCAAGAAAACGGCACACCACCCGCAGCCCCACGGCGTCGTAAACCTGCCGAAGCGCGTTTTTCGCCGTTTCCTCAAGCCCGTTCCGTTTGAGCTTGTCCCGCATGCTTTCGTCGGTTTTAATGCGGCACTCCAGGTGCTCGATCGGCCTGTGCCCGGTCTCCTCTTTCATCCGGTCGCTCCACCGAAGGATCTTTTCCCTGACGATTTCCATCGCCGCTTCCAGCCCGGGCAGGTATTCGCCGTAAATGGTTTCTTTGTCCTTTTCGTTCTCCATCGAAGGCATCCTTTCGTCGGTCGTGCTTCTATCATTATCATACCACAAAAAGCGGGAATTGACGCGAAGGGAAACAGATAAAATTGTGTCATTGACACCCGGGCCGGAATCATGCTATGCTCCCCTTGCGCGGCAGAGCCGCAGGGAGGAAAGCATGGAACACCATTTTTTTGCATACATCACAAGGATGCGCTATATCCGCCGCTGGGGGCTGATGCGCAATACGCTGGTTGAAAACGACATGGAGCACTCCATGGAATGCGCCATGTTCGCGCACTGCATCGCGGTCATCGGCGTGGAACGCTATCACAGGATCTACTCGCCCGAGCGCATCATGGCGCTGGCGGCCTATCATGACGCCGCGGAGGTGATCACCGGGGACCTTCCCACCCCCATCAAGCACAGCAACAAAGCCATTTCCGCCGAATACGGCAAGCTTGAGGAAATCGCGGCGGACAAACTGATGAGCCTTCTGCCAAACGACCTGCGCAAGGCCTACGAACCGCTCATCCGTCCGGACGAAGAAGCAGACGAATGGCGGATCGTCAAGGCGGCCGACAAAATCTGCGCCTACGTCAAGTGCCTGGAGGAAAAGAAAAGCGGAAACCTGGAATTTGAACAGGCCCGCCGCACCACCAAGAAGGCGCTGGACCGCATCGATCTGCCGGAAGTGCAGGATTTTATCGCCGAATTCGTGCCGGGCTTCAGCCTGACGCTGGATGAGATCAGCGAAGAATAATTTCAGACAGCCCTTTTCCCGCCGGCCATTGCGCCGGCGTTCTTTTTTTACGGTTTTTTGCGCCGTGCCTTCTGTTTTCTGCACAGATCTTCATACTTATGTAGATTTCGTTACAGTTTCCTTAAAAGAAGATTCCATTTTTCCCGGCCCGTTTACCCGGCCGGAACGATATGCTACAATATATAGGTTGAATGCAAGATCAAAGGACAAGATGTGCCTTTATTCAATGGGAGGAACCAGAACATGAAGGGTAAAAAAGCGCTCGCCTGGCTGATCATGGCCGTCATGCTCCTGACGGTATTCCCCTCGCCCGTCTTTTCGGAAAGAAACAGACGCTCGCCGCGAGCCACACCGCCGCCCGTCGAAACGGACGGGAGCGGTGAAACAGCACCGGACGACGCTGATTTCGAAGAACCCGGCATTTCGCCCCACGACGAAACGAATCCGGAAGGAACCGAAGCGGAGGAAACCCGCGGCGGCAAAATTTTTCCGGCGGCCCAGGATGAAAATGAAAACGCCGAAGAAGGCGCCCGGGACGCCTCTTCCGGCGGCGAGCCTGTGAATGAAGGCACCGAGCCTTCCGCGGAAACGTCCGAACAGACCATGCAGGACCGCAATGCCGATCCCGTCGTCACGAATACGGTAAGCGTTTCCGGGGACGGCGAACCGGCGCTTGACGACGCGGACATGCAGATCATCTATGACTTTGTCAGCTATTCCATGCCGGATGAACCGATGTCCGACGAAGAATACGATTTTCTCATCACCGAATACCTGAACAAGGTCATCACGGACAGCAAAAAAGCCGCCATCCTCTACCCCATCCTGTTCAAAGCGCTGAAAATCAACGGCGAAAAGCTCTCCGGCGTCGCCGGCAGCCTGTACAACGAACTGAAGCCCGAGGTCAAAAAGACCGCCGCCGGCGAGGTGCCCGACACCACCTTCTCGTTCACCCCTGCCCAGCTGGGGCTCCCGAACGCCTTTACCTACGAAGAGCTTGGTCTCCCCGCCGAGCCGACCGTCGCCCAGATCCAGGCAGCCCTGAGAGCAAAACTGACGAGTGAAATCGACCTTCCCAGGGTCCTTTCGGCCCTCACGACCGACATGCCCTACGAAATGTACTGGTATGACAAAACCGCCGGCACCCAGTACGCCTACGGTTTTGGCTACGGCAGCGGGCAGGTCACGCTGTCCGGCAATATTACCTTCGACATGGCTGTCGCCAGCTCCTACCGCCCTGAAGGCGCCACCAGCCGCACCAGCATGAACACGGACAAGGGCAAGGCCGTGCAGAACACGGTTACAAATGCCAAAGCCATCGTTGACAAATATGCCAGCCTGTCCGACTACGCCAAGCTCCTTGCCTATAAGGAAGAAATCTGCAGCCTGGTGGATTATAACAAGGAAGCCGCCCAAAACGCTTCCACGCCTTACGGCGACCCCTGGCAGCTTGTCTATGTCTTTGACAACGACAACGGCACCAAAGTCGTCTGCGAAGGGTATTCCAAAGCCTTCCAGTACCTGTGCGATCTGACCGAATTTGACGGCGACGTCACCTGCTACACCGTCACCGGAAACATGGGCGACCTGACGGAGCAGAAGGAAGCGCACATGTGGAACATCGTCACCATCGACGGGGTCAATTACCTGGTGGACGTGACCAACAGCGACGAGGACAGCGTCGGCCAGGACGGCTCATTGTTCATGCACGGCTATGACAGCGGCTACGAAAACCGCGACGGCGCCGTCTATGTGTTCAGCAACCAGTCAAACCAGCACACCGTCTATGTTTATGACGGCAACGACGGCATTTACAGCACCGAAGAGCTCACCGTTTCCGGCAGCGATTACACCTCCGAAACCCACGACGTTCTCAACCCCGGGCATGTTTTGTACCTGCAGGACCGAAAAGAGCCTTCCTGCACCGAGCCCGGCCATGAAGCGTACTGGCTTTGCGCGCAGTGCAAAAAGATTTTCAGCAGCAAATACGCAAAGGAAGCGCTGGACGCCCCGGTCGTGATTCAGCCCGTTGCCCACACCCTCCGCGCCGTCAGCGCCGCTGACGCCACCTGCGAGGAGGCGGGAAACATTGCCTACTGGACCTGCGAGGTCTGCGAAAAGGTTTTCAGCGACGCGAACGGCAAAAATGAAATCAGCCTGAGCGCGACCGTCGTTCCCGCCAAGGACCACGACTGGGGCGACTGGACAGTGACTACCCCCGCGACCTG
>CAMOIA010000004.1 GCA_946615785.1 uncultured Clostridia bacterium | reverse complement strand
GAACGCCCGGGGGCCTCTGCGGCCCCCAGACCCCCGCACTATGACCCATCTCCTGGACCTCACTGTTGCGGCGCAAGACTTCGAAGGAGAGCAACCCGTTCTGCCCGATTCGTTGGGGTGGCAGATAGATGGTTGTGTTTCCGGCCTCTGGAAAGCAAACAAAAAATGGCACGGGAAAATTGCACTTTCCCGTGTCATTTTTTTGTTTGCTTTCCCCCGGATGCTTCCGGGCATCCGGGTCGGCGGCGAAGGCCGCCTGGCCGGAAACCGCGGCGAAAAGTTTAGGCTGTCGCCGTTCCCCTCCCCCGCAGCCAGAACCATTTCGCTTTCCTGCGCCGGTCAGATCACGATGTCCCCCGGGCGGAAGCCCACGGGCAGGGGCTCTTCCTCAAGAAACTGGAAGGATTCGTCTTCCAGGATCGGCAGGAAGGCTTCAAAGGGAATGCGGTCGAATTCCATCTGCCAGGAGCTCTGGCCGAACCACCCGCCCTCCTTTGCCTTCTGGGCAAGGTCGCGGGCAAATTTGGTCATATTGCTGCAGTCATGCACGCAGATGGGCCAGCCCTCCCGGTCGGCTGTGGCCATGAGGCGCAGCGTGCCTTCCCTTGAGAAGGTCGGGCTGAGGTATCCGAGGCGGGTCATATACAGGTTTTCGCCAAGATAATTGGGCAGGTTGTTCTCGTTCAGGTGCAGCTCCGCGCAGTTCATGAAGCGGATGCCGGTGGAAAGGATCCTGTCCTTTTTCTGCATAAACGTTTCGTACAATTCCGGCGTCATCGGCGTTTCGATGCCGACGGCGGGCAAAAGGCGCGAAGCGGTCGCCATGTTCTCGATCACGCGGTCGGCGCACATGGACGCGCCGAGGTTAAAGCGCAGCTCGTCAAGGCCCGCCTCTGCGAGCATCCGAAGGTTCTGGGGGGTGCAAAGGGTGCCGTTTGTGTACATGTGCTGGTACACGCCGCGCTCGTGGAACGCGCGAATGACAGGCTCATAGACCTCGATTTCCATAAACGGCTCCAGATACACATACGCGACGCCGCTTGGTTTTGCATAGCTGTCCAATAGCAGCGGCAGGTCCTCCGGACGGTACCTGCAGCCCCCGATTTCAAAAAAACCTTCCCCGACGGGCATCTGTTCGTCCAGCACGCCATAGTCATAGCAGAAAGGGCAGTTGGCGTTGCAGACATGCGTCCTGCGCACGGCCGATAAGCCTGTGCCGAGAAGACACCCCGTACAGCCGCGGGGAAACAGCGCGTCCGGCCCAACATAAAGGGTACGCCCCTGCAGGCTTTTCAGGCCCGGAATCTGTTTTTTCAGCGCGTCGAGGCGCTTTTCCTGCGCCGTTTCGATCTGTGACAGCACGCTGTAGGCAATTTCCATCTGTCTTGGCCCAAGCCCCTCGTCCTCGTCCAGCTCCGCGAAAAAACGGAACCACATCAGCGCGTCTGCCTTTGCGATCTTCATACCGCATCCTCCTTGCAATCAGCCGGGAACACCCGCGCCATGATTTTTCCGCCGTTCTCCTTCAGCCACGCGCGCTGGGACGCGTAATCCGGCATCACGTTTCCAACAGCGTCCCAGAAGGCGCGGGAATGGTTCATGTACCTCCGGTGGCAAAGCTCGTGCACCACCACATAATCCCGCACCCGGGGCGGCGCGAGCATCAACAGGCCGTTATAGCTGATGTTGCCTTGCGCAGAGCAGCTTCCCCAGCGCGTTTTCTGCACGCGAATGGTAACGCGCCCATAGCTTTGGCCCATCAGGCGCGCAAAATAGGCTGTGCGCCCGGGAAGGCAGGCGGCGGCCTCCTGGCAAAGCGCGTTCAGTTCCGCCTGGGAAAGCGGCGGCGCCGCTTCCCGTGATCTAATGAGCTGTTTTTGCACGTGCTGTTCGATCCAGCCGCGCTTCTCCTCCAAAAACCGGGCGATCTCCGACGCCGGCAAACGAAGCGGCGCGCGCACGACCACCCGCCCGTCGGTACGAACCTCCAGGGCCAGGGTCCTGCGCGCGCTGCGGATAATCTCAGCCTCAAGGGGCCGTTCAGTCATCATGCGCTTCCCTTGCCTGCAGGGCTTCGGCACAGGCGCGGATCTTGTCGAAGGTTTCCACGCTCAGGTCGTGCTCCAGTTTGCAGGCGTCGTCGCGGGCGTGCGATTCGTCCACGCCCAGATACAAAAGCAGATAGGTCAGCACCCTGTGCCGCTCGTAAATGCGGGACGCGATTTCCATTCCCTTTTCGGTCAGGGTGATGGCGCCGTTCGGCTCCTTATTGATGTAGCCGTTTTCGGCAAGCCGTTTGGTGGCATAGCTGACGGAAGGCTTGGTGACGTTCAGCTCCGCTGCGATATCGATGGAGCGGATATAGCCGTGACGCTCCTGCATCATCAGCATCGCCTCCAGATAGTCCTCCGCCGATCTCATGATTTTCATATGCATAAACCGCCTTTCGAGGGCATTCTACCATAGAACCGGTTGCATGGCAAGGAGATTATTTAACCCGTCTAACCCTTTGCATCCAGGGCCAGAGCCGCCTTTATACCTTCGTTTCGCCGCTCAGAACCTTCTTATAATCCGCAAGGTTCCTTTCCAGCAGCGCCGGGGTGTCAAGCTCGTAAGGACATTTATGCGAACACTGATAGCAGTGCACGCATTCTTCGATCCTCGCCATCTCGGTCTGCCAGTAATCGTTCAGCCAGGCAGAGGAGGGCGCCCTTCTGAGCATAAGGGACATGCGCGCGCAGTTGTTGATCTGAATGCCCTTGGGGCATGGCATACAGTAGCCGCAGCCGCGGCAGAAATCGCCGGAAAGCTCCCGGCGCTCGCTTTCGATGAACGCGCGTTTTTCCTCGTCCATCACGGGCGTGTCCGTCATGAAGCGCAGAAATTCCTCCAGCTCCCGCTCCCGCTGAATGCCCCAGATGGGCATCACATTGTCGTATTCGGTCATAAACGCCATCGCGGCGTCCGCCCGGTTGATCAGTCCGCCCGCAAGTCCCTTCATGGCGATCAGGGCCATGTTCTTTTCCAGGCAGCGCGCGCTCAGCGCCTTTTCCCGATCGCTCGCAAGGTAGGAGAAAGGGTACTGCAGGGTTTCATACAGTCCCGTGTCCACCAGTGCCTCCGCCACACCGATGCGGTGCGCGGTAACGCCGATATGCAGAATCTTCCCCTGTTCCTTCGCCTTGAGCATGCATTCGTACATGCCCGTGCCGTCGCCCGGCTGATACACTTCCGTCGTCTGATGGAACTGATAAATGTCCACATGATCCGTTTTCAGCTTTGTCAGCGAGGTTTCAAGATCGCGCCAGAACCCTTCCGGCGTTTTCGCCATGGTCTTGGTCGCAATGAAAAGCCGGTTTCTCAGGCCGCCTTCCGAAAACGCCCTGCCCAGCTTTTCCTCGCTGTCGCTGTAGGCGCGCGCGGTGTCGAAGAAGGTCATGCCGCCGTCCACGGCACGGCGCAGAATGCGCACCGCCGTGTCCATGTCGTCCCGCTGCAGGGGCAGCGCGCCAAAGCCGTTCTGCGGAGCGGTGATGCCTGTCGAGCCCAGGGTGATGCTTTTCATTTGCTTCCTCCTTCTTTCCAGGCCTTGATCTCGGCAAGGCGCCTGGCGTATCGCTCTTCCAGTCCCTGATCGGTGGGCTGATAATACGCTGTTCCGCGCAGTTTCTCCGGCAGGCAGGTCATGCGCGTCAGCTTTTCCTGCGTATCGTGTGCATATTCATAGCCTTTTCCGTAGCCCTGCGAGGCCATGAGCGAGGTCACGGCGTTGCGCAAATGCAGCGGCACCGGCTCCGCAAGCGCGTTCTGCGCATCCCTGCGCGCAAGCGCGTACGCCCTGTCAAGCGCATTGGATTTGGGCGCGAGGCTCAGGTAGACCACCATCTCCGTCAGGTGTACGCTGCATTCCGGCATGCCGATCATGTGACAGGCCTGAAAAGCGGCCACAGCGATCTCAAGGGCCTTCGGGTCCGCCATGCCCACGTCCTCCGCCGCAAAGCGGGTGCAGCGGCGCGCGATGTAGAGCGGATCCTCCCCGCCCTCCAGCATCCGCGCGAGCCAGTAGACCGCGGCGTCCGGATCGGAATTGCGCATGGACTTGTGCAGGGCACTGATCAGGTTGTAATGCTCCTCGCCCTTTTTATCGTACAGCAGGCTCTTGCGGCTCGTACATTCGGAAAGCGCCTGTGCGGTCACAATCAATTTCCCGCCGCGCTCTTCGCCGATGGAGGCCGCCATTTCCAGTACCGACAGGGCCGTGCGCGCGTCGCCGTTCGCAAATGCCGCGAGCTGGTCGATGAGCGCGTCCTCCATTTCCACCTGCCGTCCCTCGATCACAACCGGCAGCGCCCTTCTGATCAGCACGGCCAGGTCCGACGCGTCCAGCGCCTTGAGCACGAAAACCCGGCAGCGGGACAAAAGCGCGCTGTTGACCTCAAAGGAGGGGTTTTCCGTCGTCGCGCCGATCAGGGTGACCGTGCCCTTTTCCACATAGGGCAGGAAAGCGTCCTGCTGTGCCTTGTTGAAACGGTGAATTTCATCCACAAAAAGGATCGTATCCTGTCCGAAGCGCCGGTCCTGTTCCGCCTGTTCCATCACCTGCCGGATTTCCTTCACCCCGCTCATCACGGCGGAAAAATCCACGAAATGGCGGTGCGTATGCCCGGCAATGATTCGCGCGAGCGTGGTCTTCCCGACCCCTGGCGGCCCCCAGAGGATCATGCTGGGCACAAGGTCGCGTTCGATCATGAGCCTTAGCACCTTGCCCGGCCCCACGAGATGTTTCTGCCCGATAAAGCCCTCTAGGTCTTGAGGCCGCAGCCTGTCCGCAAGGGGCGCAGGCGCGGCAGTTGAAAAAAACGTGGGCTGTTCCATTTAAGCCTCCAGTCTGTGGCGGTGTTTCAAGAGGATCGGCAGCTCCACAGCGATCATCAGGATCCAGCCGATCAGATTGGCCCAGGCGAACGAAGAAAGCGGATAGCCCTGCCCTGCGAAGAACATGACCGCAAGGACCCGCCCGACCATGTTCATAAACGTGGACAGCAGCGTGATCTTCATTTCGCCCATGCCCCGAAACCACCCCTGCAGGCCGTTTGTGAGCGCCGGCAGAAGGTACATGGGGCTGATCAGAAGCACATAGCCCACCGCAAGGCCCGTAACCTCCCCCCACATGGCGTCCTCACGGTTCACAAACAGCGAAACGATGGGATTGGCACACAGAAAGAAGACGACGCCCAGAATGGCCGCATAGGCAAATTCGAGGATCAGGCCTTTTTTGAAGCCCTCCCGCACGCGGCTTTCCTTCCCCGCCCCGCGGTTCTGCGCAAGAAAGGTGGACATGGCGTGCGCGATGTTCTGCTCCGGCGTATAGGCGAAATCGTCCACGCGGTTCACCACGTTGAAGGCGGCCGCGGCCGCGACGCCCATGGCGTTCACCTGGCTTTGAATGAGAAGCTTTCCCATCTGCAGGCACGCCTGCTGCATAGCGGAGGTAAAGCCGTATCCAAGCGTGCTGCGAAGAAGCGACCGTTCAAAGCGCAGCCATTTTTTGCCAAGGCACAGCGCCGGGATGTGCCGCTTGATGTACAGGGCGCACAGAAGCACGCTGAGCGCCTGGCTGAACACCGTGGCCAGCGCGCTGCCAAGAACGCCCATTTTGAACGCCTTGACGAGCAGAAGGTCCCCGAGCACGTTCACCACGGAGGAAACCGCCAGGAAAATGAGCGGCGTCCGGCTGTCCCCCAGCGCACGGAGCGCACTGGAAAGGAAATTATACAGAAACGTAAAAATAAGGCCGACGAAAATAACCTGCAGGTACTGCCTGGCGAGCGGCATCACGCTCTCATCCACCTGCGTGAGGCGCAGCACCGGCCCGGAGAGCGGAATCATCAGCGCGGAAACCGTGAGTGAAAACGCCGCGCCCGTAAGCAGGATCGTGGAAAGCTGGCGCTCCATGCGCGCATTGTCGCCGGAGCCGTACTCCACCGACACGAGAATACCCGTGCCAAGGCACATCCCGCTGATGAAAAGCACAACCAGGTTCATCACCGGGGCCGCGGCCCCGATCGCCGCCAGCGCGGCGCTGCCGATTTCGTTCCCCGCGATGACGGAATCGGCAGCGTTGTACATCAGCTGCAGCAGATTCCCGAGGATAAGGGGAACCGTAAAGGTAATCAGGGTCGAAAACACCGGCCCCGTCGTCATATCCCGCTTCATGCGCCAAACTCCGTTCACCTGATTTGCGTCACAGCGCTTTGTAACAAAAAGGAGAGGCTTGCTCCGCCTCTCCTTACTGGCCTTGAACCCAGACCATCAATACTTGCGCTTCCGAGCGGCTTCTGCCTTCTTCTTGCGCTTTACGCTGGGCTTTTCATAATGTTCCCGCTTTCTCACTTCAGCCAGAACACCGGCCCGGGCGCACTGACGTTTAAAACGCTTCAGCGCGCTTTCCAGCGACTCGTTTTCCTTGACGCGAACCTCAGACACTTGTTTTCCCTCCCTTCGCCATCTCGCCTGCGACTTCCGCCGTTCTCACGGCGCATGGCGACCGTGCATGTATTATAACGCCAATCTGGCAGGGACGTCAACACTTTTTTATCAGTGGAAGAACGCCGAGATCACCCTTTCCTCCGTTTCGCTCTCCCGCAGTGCCCGGGCAATGACGAGCAGGCGCTGCTGGTTGGCGTCGTCATAGCACGTAACGAGGGTCAGAAGCTTGTCGCCGAACCGCGCGTCCGCGCCGCAGCGCACCAGGTTCAGCGCCTTTGCCCGGCCGATATACGCGTCGAAGGCTTCCTTTGTGGAAAGGGTGGATACGTTGAAATCGAAATACGCGGCGGAACCCGGGTTGATGTCGCAGATCAGGACCGCGACAGGCACGTACACGCCCTTTTCGTACAGCGTGTCAAAATCGATGAGCGGGTTCGCCTTCAGCACGGACGCGTCCGTCAGCCGGTTGAGCTCGCCGAACATGTCGCCGCTCTTTAAGTTGTGCGCAAAGATGATCAGATTGTCGTCGCGCGGCCAGTCCGTGCAGCATTCGTCCAGGAACGCGGTGCCGCCCGCGTTTTCGCGGCCATAGAAATCCTTGTGGATGTAATAAGCGTTCTTCCCCCGCACCCACGCGAAATCAATGCGCGGAATGGCGCGGACCCGAATCCAGCCGCCCATATCGGAGTTCACGGCGTAGAGATAGACGTAATCCTGCAAAAGCTGCGGCATATCCCGCGGCAGGTCGTCGCTGGGCACCAGGGTCGCGGCGGCGACAGGCCCCGCCGCCTGATCGTCCCCAAGAGAAACACGGGTGACCGGCGTCGCCTCGGGCGCAAGCGTCGCGCCGACGAGCGCCTTCTCGCTTCGCACCGTGTCCCGCCCTTCGACCGTCGGCACAATATAACTGGAAACGATGCTCACCAGCGCCCACACAAGCGCGACCCCGAGCAGAACGAAAAGCACCTCGCGGCCCGAAAGCTTTTTGGGTTCCTTCAAAGCAACTGCCTCCTTGCGTTTCTATTGCGGATCATCAAAGACCGCCCCCGTAACGGAAAGCCCTTCGCTTTCCTTCGCCATCTGGTAAAGCAAAGCGCGAAACGGCGCAGAGGCCGGATCTCCGACGAGCCTCAGATCGCAGACGCCGCCCTCAAGGTTTGCCTTCGTTACCTTCACGCCGCGCGCGCCCGCGGTGAAGAGAAACACAGAAAGGGCCCGGAAATCCGTCCGCATGCGCACCTTCACGCCCTTCGCGCCTTCGGGCAGTCCCTGAAGCAGGGCGTCCACCTCTTCCCCGTGCCAGAGCGCCATGCGGTCGTACTGCAGCATGCGGCTCGCAGCCATAATACCGCGCATGGAAGCGGTATAGGCTTCTCTTTGGCCGGGCTCGACGGAAGCGCTGCCCGCTTGCAGGATTTCCGCTTCCCTCTCCGGACGGTATACGCTGTCCTCGCCCATTTCACGCTTGCACCGGGCAACCTCAACGCTCAGCTCCATCCTTTTGACGAGCAGCGTCCTAAGCGTCTCGTCCGTTTCGCTGATTTTTTTCCTGACCTCACCGATCACGGCGTATCCTCCCCGATTTCCCGCTCGACGGTCTGCGCGATCCTGACCGCCGCCATGGCGTCCCGGCCATAGGCGTCCGCGCCGATCGCCTGCGCATACGCCTCCGTCAGCACCGCGCCGCCCACCATCACGCGGCAGAAAGGCGCTTCCTGCCGAAGCAGCCGGATGGTCTTTTCCATCGCGGGAACCGTGGTCGTCATCAGCGCGCTCAGCCCCACAAGCGGCGCGCGAAGCCGCACGGCTTCCTCCGCGATCCTCTCCGGCGGCACGTCCCGGCCAAGATCATATACGTCATAGCCGTAATTTTCAAGCAGGAGTTTCACGATGTTTTTGCCGATATCGTGCACATCGCCCTTCACGGTGGCCAATACCACGCGCATGCCGCCATGCGAATTGTCCCTGCGCGCGTGAGAGCGGATCACGCTGAAGGCGCTTTCCGCCGCTTCCGCGGCCAGGAGCAACTGGGGCAGATACGCGCGCTTTTGTTCGTAGGCCTCGCCGACGCGGTTCAGGGCGGGTATGATTTCCGTTTCGACCAGCGAAAGCGCCTCGCTCCCGCCCGCAATGGCTTCCCGCGTAAGCGCCTCCGCTTCTGCCCTCAGGCCGCGCCCGATCGCGCCGGAAAGGCCCTCCGTCCCGGAATCCACGCCCGCAGCCTGCGCGGCTGAAGCGGCGCTGAACTGAACCCGGGAAGCAAAACCGATGTAACCGCCGCAGTTCGCGTCCAGCCCCCGCAGCGCGCGCCAGGCGTGAAACGCCCCCATCATCTGCGCGCTCTTCGGGTTCAGGATGGCGGCCTTCAGGCCGTTTTCAAGCGCCATCACCATAAACGCGCTGTTCATGATTTCGCGGCCGGGAAGGCCAAAGGAAACATTCGAAACGCCGAGCACAGTGCCGCATCCGATCCGGTCCCGGATCAGCCGCAGCGCTTCCAGGGTGACCGCGGGCGCGTCTGCGCCGGCGCTCACGGTCAGGGTGAGCGGATCGAACAGGATGCGCTCTTTGGGAATGCCGAGCGCTTCGGCGCGCGCACAGATGCGCTCTGCAATCGCAAGCCGCCCCTGCGGCGTTTCGGGAATGCCGTTTTCGTCCAGGGTAAGCGCAATCAGCACGGCGCCGTATTTCGCCGCGAGCGGCAGCACCGAATTGAGGCTTTCCTCCCGTCCGTTCACGGAATTGAGGATCGGCACGCCGTGACAGCAGCGCAGCGCGGCTTCCATGGCGTCTGGATCGGAGGTGTCGATGCAGAGCGGAAGGGACACAACCGCCTCCAGTTCCTGAACCACCCTTGGCAGCACGGTTTTTTCGTCGATCCCGGGCATCCCCACGTTGACGTCCAGCGCCTGCGCTCCCGCGTCCTCCTCCTGCACGCCCTCGCGCAGGATATAGGCCATATCCATGGCCCTGAGCGCCTCCTGAAAGCGCTTTTTGCCGGTGGGGTTGATGCGCTCGCCGATCACGATGGGTTCGTCCCCGAGGGTCATCGCTTTGGTCATGCCGGCAATCACGGCGCCTCTGCGGTTTCTGATCTCCTTCGGTCTGATTTCCCCTGCAGCCTTCCGAAGCGCGCGGATGTGCTCAGGCGTGGTGCCGCAGCAGCCGCCGATCACGCGCGCGCCTTCCAGAACCAGCGGCAGCATCTCAAGCGCAAAGCGCTCCCCGTCAAGGTCATAGACCGTTTTCCCGTCCGCGACGTGCGGAAGCCCCGCGTTGGGCTTGAAGAGCACCGGCACGGCCGCTGTTTCAAGGTACCGCCGCAGGGTTTCTGAAAGCGCAGAAGGGCCAAGGGAGCAGTTCATGCCGATCACGTCCGCCCCGAGCCCCTCCAGCACGGCGCACATCACCTCGGGCGTGGCGCCGGTGAGCAGCTTGCCGTCCGCGCCGTACGCGTTCGAAACAAAGACCGGAAGGTCACAGGCTTCCTTCGCTGCGATCAGGGCGGCGCGCGTCTCCGCAAGATCGTTCATGGTTTCGATCATCACAAAGTCGGCGCCCGCGTCGGCGCCGCGCCAGACGGTCTCGTAAAACAGCCGTACGGCCTCCTCGAAGGGAAGGTCGCCGAAGGGCTCCGTCATGCGTCCAAGCGGCCCCACGTCCAGGGCCACGAAGCCCCCGTTCGCCGCGTCGCCTGCGGCCTCGCGGGCAAGGCGCACGCCGGCAGAGATGATTTCGGTAAGCGCGGCGGAATCGTGGTGCAGAAGGTTCGCCCCGAAGGTGTTCGTGCACACAGCATCAGACCCCGCGGCAAAATACGCCCGGTGCGCCTTTCGCACCGCGTCCGGGTGCAGAAGGTTCCAGGTTTCCGGGCGCTCGCCGCTTTTCAGGCCGTTTGCCTGCAAAAGGGTGCCCATGCCGCCGTCCAGGAACAAAAGGCGGTCCCGCATCCACGAAAGTACACCTGGTCTGCCCATGTTACATATCCTTCCCGGCAAGGCCGATCAGCGCGGTCACGGACTTGGAGGGGCGCATCAGCAGCCCCTCGCCAAGCACGATGCCGATTTTTTCCATTTCAAGTGCCCCTGCAACCGCCGTCTGGAACGAAAGCGGCAAATCGCCGTAACCCGGACTGAAGCGCGGGCGCAAAGTGAGCCCGCGGCAGGCAGCGGTTTGCTGTATAAAACCGCAAAACGCGTCGCACAGCGCCTCCACCCGCTCCGCGCCAATGGCATGCATGACAAGCCCCCGCGCCTCTGACAGCGCCTGCGCGCGGGCGATGGCCGCATCGAAGGCAAAGCCCGCCGTGGCGGCAAAAAGCACCGCCTGTCCGCACCCGGAAAGGGCACGCGCAAGATCATACGACCGCACGCGGGCAAAGGTAAGGTCCACCCCGCCTTCTTCAGCGTGTACGGGATACACGGCGTAACAGACCTCGCGCTTCATGAGCCCGCAGGCATCGGCGAGGCATTCCCGCAGAAGCGTTTCGACGCCCTGCATATTCCCGCCGCCCGGTCCAAGGCGCATGTAGCGCCTGATTTCATCAAGGTTGAAGGGCGGCTCCGCTTCCATGTGCCAGATCATGCTTCCGTCCCTAAAATGCCCTGCAGGTTCCGCATCATGGCGGCGGCCACGTCAGGCTTGTTCATGGTGTACACGTGCACGTTCGTGATGCCGTTGGCGAACAGGTCGATGATCTGGTCGGTGGCATAGGCGATGCCCGCCTGTTTCATCGCTTCCGGGGAACGGCCGAAACGGTCCACCAGGCTTAAAAACCGCTCGGGCATGCTGCAGCCGGAAAGATGGATGGCCCTTTCCACCTGCGAGGCGGAGGTGATGGGCATGATGCCCGGAAAGATCGGCACGCTTATGCCCTTTTCCCGTGCTTTCCAGAGGAAGCGGTACAAAATGGCATTGTCAAAAAACATCTGTGTGGTCAGAAAATCGGCCCCGGCGTCCGTCTTTTCCTTAAGGTGCACAAGATCCGCTTCCAGGTTGGCGCTTTCGGGATGCACCTCCGGATAGCAGGCCGCGCCGATGGTAAACCCTCCTTCCGCGCGGATGGCCTTTACCAGATCCGACGCGTGCGGAAAATCCGCCTCCGCCATGTCGGAGGGCTTCATGCCCGTCTTCAGGTCGCCGCGCAGGGCCATCACGCTCCGGATGCCGGCGGCGGACAGCCAGCGCAGATACGAAAGGCATTCTTCCCTGCTCAGCCCCACGCAGGTCAGGTGCGGCAGCACCTGCACATGGTATTTCTGCACAATGTTCCGCGAAAGCGCTTCGGTATACCGGGACCCCGCGCCGCCCGCGCCGAAGGTGACGCTGACAAAGGACGGCCGCAGCGCGGCGATCGCTTCCGCAGCGGCAAACACCCTGTCATGGTCGCCGCCGTTCTTTGGCGGAAACACCTCGAAGGAAACCGAAAAGCGCTTCCCCGCAAGTGTCTCCTTCATTGGCGCCGCCCCCTTTCTTCCATGGATTCAGTATACCACAAAACCCCCTGCTTTTTCAACGAACTGTCAAGCCGCACAAAGAAATGCATTTGCCCGATCAGGACAAAACCCGCCCAGCAGACGCCGCATTGCATTTTTCTGACAAATGGTTATAATAAGGGCGCGGCTTGGCCGCACTGAATGAAATATCATGGAGGCATTATGCCAAGAAACGAAGCGATACAGCAATACAGAATCGCACAGAAAGCGGGTATACGGTATTATAACGCGCATGTCAGCAAAAACGAAAACCCCTACCCGGACGTGCTGGAGGATCTGATCAACGAAACGCACACTTCCGGCCACGCCAGGATCGGCACGATCGAAATCCCGATCGACCAGGTGACGGGCACCCTGGCTGCGGGCAGAAAGACCGCCTTTGCGGGCAATATGATGCCCATTCTGCCCGAAAACAGCGAGTTCGCCCAGAAATGGATCGCCCTGTGCGACGCCCACCTGGGCGACACCGGCATTCGCGACCCCATCACCTGCATGGAATACATGGGCCGGTTTTACGTGATGGAAGGGCACAAACGCCTTTCCGTCCTGAAAAGCTTCGACTCCCCCACCATCACCGCGACCGTGACCCGCATGATTCCCGTCTGGTCCAGCGACCCCGAGGTGCAGGCCTATTACGAATTCATGCGGTTCTACCGCCTGAGCGGCCTTTACCTCATGCAGTTCCATAAGCCAGGACAGTACGAAAGGCTGCAGGAGCTGCTCGGGTTTGACAAGCAGCACGTGTGGACGGACGACGAACGGAAAACCTTCCTTCAGCTCTTCTGGCGGTTCCGCAGCGTATGCGTCAACCAGGAATACCCGGCTGTTCCGGGCGCTTCCTTAAGCGACGCGATTCTGGGCTGCCTTGAAGTATATCCCCTTGAGGAACTGCTCAAGGATGACGAGCAGGCTATCCGCAAAAAGCTCGGCGGCATCGTGCCCGATCTGCGGTTTGCGGCCAAGGACGAAAAAGCCCAGGTTTCCACAGAGCCGGAGGTATCGGAAAAGAGCCTGGTGAGCAAAATCATCACCGGCATTTCAAGGCCCGTGCTCCAGATCGCCTTCGTACACGCCGCCGACCCCGCAGAAAGCATATGGTCCCACGGTCACGACGAAGGCAGCAAGCGCCTGGAGGAGGCGTTCGGCAGCCAGATCCGCGTAAAGAGCTATGTGGCCACCAAGGAAACCGCGGACGAGGTGATGGAAAACGCCGTCAAGGAGCAGGCGCAGGTGATTTTCGCGACCGCGCCCACGCTGCTTGCCAGCGCGCGCCGCATTTCGGCCCTGCATCCGGGCTTAAAGGTGCTGGTGTGCGCGCTGAGCGTGCCCTATACCGGCATCCGCACCTATTACTGCCGCCTGTATGAGGCGGAATTCGTAAGCGGCGCCATCGCAGGCGTCCTGTCCCGCGGAAAAGACGTCGGGTACGTGGCAAGGTATCCCATCCTCGGCGCGCCCGCGGCGATCAACGCCTTTGCCCTGGGCGTGCGCATGACCGCACCGGAAGCCAGGGTGCTTCTGCGCTGGTCCTGCCTGCGCGGCGATCCCGTGGAGGAGCTTCGGGCACAGGGGGTTCGCGTGATCACCGGCTACAGCGCCGCAGCCGCCGATCCCGTCGCCTGGAACACCTGCGTGCTTGAAGACGGCGAATGGAAACCCGCCGCCAGCGACGTATGGAACTGGGGCAAGATGTACCAGAAGATCGTGCGCAGCATCCTGGACGGCGGCTGGGAGAAGGACGACGTTTTCCCGGCGGTCAATTACTGGTGGGGCATGAACAGCGGCGTCATGGACGTAAAGCTCTCCGATACCCTGCCCGAAGGCGTGATCCACCTTGCGAACATCCTGCGCAACGGCCTCATCTCCGGCACCATTCACCCCTTCCTCACGTCCATCCGCGATCAGAACGGAACGGAGCGCTCCCCCGGCGACCGCTGGTTTACGCCGCTTGAAATCATGGAAATGAACTGGCTGATCGACAGCGTGGACGGAAGCATCCCCGCGCTGGACGAGCTGATGCCCTTCAGCCGCGAAACGGCGGGGCTTCTGCGGGTGCAGATGGGCGAAACCAAAGAAGAAGCGGAAGCGAAAAAGACGGCGGAGCCCAATGCCGAAGCGCAGGAGGACGCCGAAAGCAAACCCCAAACGGAAACAAAGAAAAGCGACACGGATCCGAACGGGTGATCCTGCGGATCCTTTGAAGCGGACGATTTTGTAAACTTCAGCAAAAACAGCGTCCGGAAAGCGTAAAACAGTCTTTGTCCGGATTTTCACGTCTTTTCACGGTTCGTTCAGTCTGGCACAGCCACACGGTAAACAGCAAATATCAACAAGGGAGTTGGCGGTATGAAAGCGCTCCTCATCGCGGACGTGGAATGCAAGGCGCTCTGGGATTACTATACCCCGGAGCGCCTGGAAGGCGTGGATGTGATCATCGCCTGCGGCGACCTCAAGCGCCATTATCTTGAATTTCTCGTCACCATGGGAAGCCGTCCGCTCCTGTATGTGCCCGGAAACCACGACGGGCGCTATCAGACCCAGCCGCCGGAGGGCTGCGAAAACATTGACGACGCGGTGTACGTGTTCCGCGGCGTGCGGTTTCTGGGCCTTGGCGGCAGCCGGCGCTACAACACCGAAAGCCCCTACCAATACACAGAGGCGGAAATGCTTTCCCGCATTCAGCGCCTGCGAAGACAAATCAAAAAGGTCGGGGGCATCGACGTGGTGGTGACCCACGCCGCGCCCGCCGGCCTTGGCGACCAGGAGGACCTGGCACACCGCGGATTCGACTGCTTCAAAAAACTGATGGAAGAATACAAACCCCTGTATTTCGTACACGGGCATGTGCATATGAACTACGGAAACATTCCCCGCCTGATGAACTACGGAAACACGCAGGTCGTGAACGCCTACGAGCGGTATATCCTGGAGCTGCCGGACGGGCAAAAGCCCCTTCGCGAGGGGTTTCTGACGTACCGCAGGCGGAAAAACGCCGTAATCACGCGCTGATCACTTGCCAAGATAGGCGAGGTATTCCTCAAGACACATGTCCAGATCCCGCATGCGCATGGCGTGCTCCACGCCCACGTAACGGTAATGCCATTCCTCGCCGAGGAAGCCCGTGATGTCCTCTTTTTCGTCCGTATAGCGGATGACAAAGCCGTATTCCCAGCAATGGTTGTACAGCCAGGCGTACTGCGCCGTATAGGCAAAGGATTCCTTGCTGTCCGTCGCGTTCAGATCAAACGCAAGGCCCGTGTGGTGCTCGCTGGTGCCCGGGTCCGCGACCGTGAGGCGCGTCCTGGAAATGGCGCTGGAACGGCTGGAGCCTTCCTTGACATATTTTTCGACATAGCTGTTGAAGATGCGCTGCTGATCGGCATAGGTACGGTATGCCTCGCGCACCTTGAAATGGGTGATGCCGTCCTCTTTTGCCGCGAGCAGCATGATTTTGAGCGCTTCCACAGCCTCCCTGACGCCCTGCGCGTCACTTGTCTGAAGCGTAGCCAGGTCAGAAGGGATGATTTCGCTGATCTTCACAAGGTCCGCCGGCACAAAATCCGATTCGACCGGATGGCTCTTGTTCACAAGAAAGGGAAGGTCTCCCTCCAGCAGGTACTGCGCTGCCGCCGTGGCCGGCGGTTCAAAGGGCTGTGCCGTGTCGGAATTGAGGATGGACCAGGTTTTTTCTCCCACGATGCCGTCCGCGTCCAGCGCGTGCTGCTTCTGAAAGCTTTTGACCGCCCGCATGGTGGCGGAGCCGAAATCGCCGTCCACTTCGCCACTGTAATAGCCGAGCTCCTTGAGGCGGCTTTGCAGCTGTTTCACACGCTCGCCGCGCGAGCCCTGCCGAAGC
>CAMOIA010000003.1 GCA_946615785.1 uncultured Clostridia bacterium | reverse complement strand
AAACAAGCGATCCTGCGTCCTCGTCTGTCTTTGCCTGATGGACGCATGCCGCCGCAGCCATGCTGCAGATCGTCTGTAGCCGTTCGTCAAGGATGGACGCAAAGACGGCCTTATCCGAAACAGGCTCCCAGCCGCCTTGCTTTCGGTCTTCGTTGACGGCGGCAAGCGTTTCTTCCGCGGTGACTTTGTTCAGAACGCGGTTCAGCGCCAGCAACAGGGCGGCTGTTTGCTCGACCCTGAATACGGTGTCGGTGTCCGGAGGCGCAGGCTGTTTTGCGCGCATGACAAAAAATCTGGCAAAGACTTTCCGCAGAGACGAAGGGGTTTCCGCGGGCGTTTCTTTCGGAACCGTGTCATAGAGCGCAGGCGATTGAAAATACAGTGCCGCGAGCGCGTTTGCCTCCGCAAGCGGGCATCCAAGCCCTTCGGGCAGCTGTGCGTTTGGAGGCTTGTTCGCGTCACCTGCAAGGGATAGTACGGTATCGGCGGCGGACTGCAGGGTATTTGGAAACCAGGCAAGCTCTGCGCGCAGGCGCTTTAGTGGCTGCAGAAGGGCCTCCAGGGCTGTTTCCGTTTCTCTGCCGGAGAGCAGAGAAATGTCGTCCGCCCGTTCCTGAAGCGTTTCCCGGCGGTCGCGCGGTGAGGCGCTGAGGATTGCGAAGGGGTTTTCCTGAAGGGACATGGGGTGCTCCTGTAATCTGGTTATTTTGCTTCCAAAAGCGCTTTTCTCGCGTTTTCTTCCGTGCGGCGGATCATTCCGTTGAGCGTGCTCTCATCCTCGATCAGTTTATCCACAAAATCGTTTTGCTCCGGGAAACAGCGGATGAGCCACTTGGTTTTTTCGATTGCTTTGTTGATGGCCGCTTCCTTGGTCTGGTAGGTCAGGGTGATGGTGCGGGAACCGTTGACGGTCGGGATGGTCTTGGAAATCTTTTTAGACTGGGAAGGCGCGGCGTTCACATAGGTCACGATGCATTCCCGGGCGCTGTGGCACAGGTTATGCCCCGCCTGGCGCATTTTTGCGTCGGTTTTGCGCACGGGGTTTGTGAGGGTGCACCAGGCTTCGAGGGCGCTCTGCAGCGCGTCCAGTGTTGCCGCAGTCGGAGCGCTGCCCGAACGACTGACGATCTGGTTTACCTGTTCGCGCGCTTTTTCTTCCTGATCGTGGACGCGCAGAAGATACGCGTCGCAAACAGCCCTCGCGACCGTTCCCTGTCCGTCCACGTCGGGGTAATTCAGCAGCTTATTCACCATTTCGCCCGCGCCGAAATCGGTGAGGGTGCCGGAAACGCGGGTGCCGATGATCTGACAGAGCTCCCGCAGACGGTCTTCCAGGGGCGACGCGAGGGCGCTCTCGTCCGCGACGGGCTCCCATCCGCCCTTTTTACGGTCCTCGTTGATATACGCAAGGGTTTCGGAAGTGCTGACCTTTTCAAGAATGCGGTTCAGGCTGCGGAAAAGGCCGATCTGATATTCCATGCGCGCATCCGGCCAGGCTTCGAAAAAGGCGGTCAGGGCGTTTGCCTGCGCAAGGGGCGATTCGAGGCCTGAAAGCTGGGGCATTTTGGTCTGCTTCCCATCAAACACAGCTTCTTCATAGTCGAGAAAAGCGCGCGCGGCTTCGTCGCTCGCGCCGGGGAAATAGGCGAGCTCCGCCTGCAGGCGCTTGTTGGGCTGCAGGAGCGATGAAAGGGCCTCGTCCACCTGCGCGCCGCCGATCAGAGCCGCTTCGTCCGCTTTTTCGGTCAGGGCGTGCCGGCTGTCCCTGGGAGAGGCGCCGAGGACTGCGAAGGGATTTTCATGCAGTTTCATGTTCACGAAACCTCCGTCGCGTCGTCATTTTCTTATGACGCGGTATTTTCCGTTTCCTGGGTTCCTCCGGGAAGGGTAACCATCAGTTCATAAAAATCCAGGTATTCCATCGTTTCCGCAAAGCTCTCACTCAGTGCCTGCGTATCATGAACGCCAAGACAGTTTTCCGCGGTAAACACCTTGGACGAACCGTCGTCCTTATGCTGATCGTACCAGCCGTCTCCCGAGATCACAGGATCATGGACTTCGATGGAAATCCTTGCGAAATGGCCGCTTTCCTTCAGGTCGTAGAACGCTTCCAGATCCACCGCGTAGAAATGCCCCCGGTAATTGGAGGTGGTCTTGTAGGTCGATGAAAAAAACGCTGCCGAGCCGGTTGATTTATGCTCCGTTTCGGTAAAGGTATAGCCTTCCAGCAAATAGCTTTGCTGCATGGCCACAAGGCAGGTGCTTTCTTCGTATGTTTTAGCGCGGAGGGTTTCGTCCATGCTGACGAGGTATTCTGGCAGCAGGTACACGTTGTAATGGCTGTCCGCGGCCTGGAGGGTGTCAATTCCCGTTTGCAGGTCGTCCTGTGAAAAATAGGTGCGGGTATACATTTCTCTTTGACGGTCGTCCGTCGTCGTCTCCTCGATCAGAACGGGGATGGCAGCGGTCATGTCCGGAGGCGCAGGGCTTTCGTCAGAGCTGGCTATCCAGCGGTTCATGGCGGAAACGGACGCGCCGACGGGAATGTCGACCAGGATCCTCCCGTCCGGGAACCATGACTCCATATCCGCTCCGGCGCTGCTCAGCGCGTAGACGAGGCGCATGGCCAGCGCGGGATCGGTTTTGAGGGCGGTCAGATAGGGCGAGACGCTTTCCCAGTCGCTTGCAGAGGGTGTGCTTCCCTGTTCCGCCTGCCCGGTCAACTGTGTTACATACGCGGCATACGCCTTCATAAAGAGCGCGTCGTCTTTTTTAAGGCGGCCGGCTTTCAGTGCATCCGCTGCCACCACCCAGCCTTCCGCTGCGGGAAGGCCTTCCTCAAGGCGTCCTTTTGCATGGTCGTTAAAGGCATTCAGGTCTACGGCGCTGGGCATTGAGTCGGCGAGGCTGTCCCGCAGGCCGAAGGCCGCGGCGAAGCCTTCCCTTTCCGCGAGGCGGACGAGCGCGTTCCCGGAAAGCCCATGGATTTGATCCGCGTCGGCGTTCAAAGCCTGGAGCTTTGCGAGCGGATCTGAAATGTCGCGCTCCCGGCCGCCGTCGATGAGGGTCTGCCCCTCAGCAAGCACGCCTGCAATGTCCCGCCTTCGAATCTGATCCTTCACCACAAAGAACGCGATCAGCGCAACGACGCAGGCGGCAACGGCAAAGATAATGATCCGCCTTCGCTTTTTCTGCTCCGCCGCCTTGCGCTCGGCGGCAAGCTGCTGTTCTTTTTGAATCTGGAGGATCCTGTCGCTTCCGGCCTTGATCTTTGCTTCTGCTTCCTTGTAATCCCCGAAGGTCCTGAGTTTCTCTACAGCTTTTTGAATGGCTTCCACGCTGCCCGATTCGATTCCGGCGGCCGCCTCTTCGTATTCCTTGTCCATGCTGCGCCAGCGGTTATCCAGTTTGACGAGCAGAACGGAAACGTCCGGGTCGCTTGTATCCAGGGTGGTGGCCACCCTTCTGAGCTCCCACAGGTC
Organism: uncultured Clostridia bacterium; assembly: GCA_946615785.1. Taxonomy (GTDB): domain Bacteria; phylum Bacillota; class Clostridia; order Christensenellales; family Aristaeellaceae; genus RUG756. Next base: position 13,462 of record CAMOIA010000003.1, on the reverse strand, counting down.
TTCCATGGATACGTCCTTGCTGTTTAAAATGTCTGAAAGCGATTCCAGAAGGGGCTTTTGCCAGTCCGAAACGATGGGCATGTGTTCATTCTCCTTCTTTATGCGTCCGTCGTGAAGCCGATCTTCCGTTTGTCCGCGTCCTTTGGCGGCAGCGCCTTTTCCGCACAGAGCAGGTCGTCCGCGCTGATTTTCTCACGGCCAGCGCGAACGGTGTGTTTGGCAGCCTCCCGAACAAAGAACGATATATCCGAAATCGGACGCCCGGAAAGCTTTTCGGCAAGCGTCTCAAGGGGCAGGCCGTCCTCCGTCGGCTTGTCTGAAAGCAGGTGTTCAAGCAGCGCTTTGATCTCGTCTTTTGACGGCATGCCGACCTCGATGGTGTAATCAAACCGCCCGCGCCGCATAACGGCCTTGTCCACGGTGTCAGGAAGGTTTGTCATTCCAAAGAGCAGCACCCTTTTTTCCGGCGCTTCGGGAATGCGGCGCAGAAACTCCGCCACTTCCTCCAGATGAATCTCCCGGCTGCCAAGGCTCCCCTCCCGGCTGGAAAGGAAGGCCTCCAGTTCGTCGATCACGATCACAGAAGGCGCGTTTTCCGCGGCCTGGTCGAAAATCTCGCTGATTTTCCGGCTGGTTTCGTGTACGTACTTGCTGCCGATGGCGCCTGAATCGATATAATAGACCGGCCAGCCGAGGTAGTCGGTCAACTGCTTCACGGCATAGGTCTTGCCGCATCCGGTAGGACCGTAGAGCACCGTGCCGCCCGGGAAGCCGATCCCCATGCGGCGGTACGCCTCTTCGTGGTCGACGATGTCGATGATTTCATCCCGAAAAAAGCTCTCCAGCTTCGGCCTGCCGGGCAGGCAAAAGGGGCCTTCCTTTCGCCCGCTTCGCGCTTTTGCGGACTTTGGCGGGGCAGTGACTTGCTTTGACGCCGAGGAAAGCGTGCCGGCGGCGCCTTCGTCCCTTGAAAGCCCGAGGCGGTCGAGCATGCCGTTCACGTCGCTTTCGTTCAGGTAGGGGGCATACTGCAGCACAAGCTCTACGGCGCTGAGCGGCACATCCATGCCGCCGGTCAGAAACCGGCCCGCCGCCAGGTTCACCGTAGCGCCGCCGGGAGCGGGTTCGCCGGTTGAAAGGATCATGGAAAAGCGTTCCACATACAGCGCGTCGTCAAGGGCCAGACTGCCCATGCGTTCGGCGCTCCTTTTGAGTGCTTTCACAAAGTCCAGTGCCTGGGAGCGCTGGTGCGGGTACGGCCCGTAGCGCAGGCTGGAAATCAGGCTGCCGGCGCGGGCGCAGAGCACGTGCACCGTGTCCTCCTGCACGTCCACGTCTTCAAACAGGCCCTCCTCCACCCATTCCAGGGAAAGCCAGCGGGTATAAAGCGCATCGTCCACGGCCAGGGCCTGGCCGTCCTCCGCGGTGGTATACAGCTGCCAGGCACCGCCCCGCACGTACAGGCTGCGGATATGGTTCCCGTCCGAAAGCGTCATATCCATCGGCAGCCAGCGTGTGTCCTTGTTCACAGTATCCCTCCGATCACTTCCGGATCACGTTTACCTGTTCCATCATCTTTTCGGCGCCGCTGAGATTGTCGGGCTTTTCAATCGACATGAGCTCAGAGAGCACTCTGCGCATCTCCCGCATGTCGTGATTGCGCTCGGCGGTCAGGGCCGCGACCCGCAGCTGGTCGAATTTCACCCGGTCGGTAAAATGATCCGGTCTTTCAAGCCGGCTCTTCACGTTCCATATGATAATCGGATCCTGACGCCACAAAAGGGCGGTGGCGCGCATATCGACCTCGACCATGTTGGATTCAAAATCGCCCGAATCCCGGTCGACCGAACGCAGGGCGGCCTCGCGCGCCACCTGAAAAGCGGCGATCTCCTCTTCCGTGGCGCTGGATTTGAAGCGTTCGAATCTCTGCGTCGCCTGATCCAGGTCCAACAGCCTTATTTCCCGCCGGTGGGCGGTGCGGATGCGCGCAAGGGCGCGCAGGCATTCAAGCAGATCGTTGTTTGCCCTGAGCAGATCCTCCGGGTCCTCGGAATGCTCCGCCAGGTCGCGCAGATCCGCCGCTTTCCCTTTCAGCGCCTTGATTTCCGGGTTGTCCTTCAGGCGGCCTTCGATCAGCGCAAGGCGGTTTTCAAGGGATGCGATCTGCTCAAGCAGCCGCGGCTGGTCGTCCAGCGCGGTCTGGCCCTCCTGGCGGGAATAGAAGTTCACCTTGTTCAGGTTCACGCCGATGCAGGGAATGGTGACGCCAAGCCGCAGCGCGCCCGCGTCGCTCATTTCATAATCACAGATGATCTCGGCGCCACTTGGCACCGTGCCGCCCGGAAGCGCCTTGCCGGAGATGCGGTACGTGCCGATATAGCGGTTGTCCTCGATCGGATCGCGGATTCCGCCTTCCCACAGGGTAAAGACCAGCGCGCTTTCGCTGCCTGCGTGCAATGTCTGGCCGGCGGAAAAGCGCACCTGCCCCGTCTTTGGCAGGGCGTCGTTTTCTTCCACAAGGTACACGGGAACGGGCTTTCCGCCGACGCGGTCAAGCACTTTGACGGCGATGGGGCTGGAGGCCGGGATCGTTCCGATCACGGCCATGGTGCGGGTGATGACGATGCGGTCGGTATTCAGCTTCACCTGACGCCCGGCGCTGTCCCATACCTGCACAAGAAATTCGTTTTCCCCGGCGTTTGCGAGCGGGACGGAGAGCACCATGCTCTTTTCCAGCTTCATGCGGCCGGAGGACCAGCCCGTCTTCGTGGAATTGACCTCCATGGTAAAGTTGGAGGGCGCGCTGAGCACGAAGGCGATCTTCGCACGGTCCGCCGAGGTGCGTTTTTCATACCGAAGCAGGATGTCCTGCGCGGCGGAGAGTTCTTCCCGTGCCTGCTTGCGCTTGTGCTCCACATGGCCCCAGTCAATGGATTCGGCAAAAATGCTCGCGCCTTCCGCAACGGCGGTCATCTGGTCCACCATCACGTCGGAATGAAGCCCCATCTCCTCCGTCACTTTTTCGCGCAGGGGGGCGTATTTTGTGGGCCCGCCGATAAAAACGATCTCGTCCACGTCCTTTTCCGTCAGACCGACCTTTTCAAGCGTCTGCCTGGCCACGTCCACGGTGTCCTGCACGGTTTCGGCAATGATTTCGTTCACGGCGGCCCGGTCAATGGGGATGTCCAGGTAGATTTCCTCCCCGTCCAGATCGCGTGTGTTGACGCGGATCTCGTCCATGCGGATCTCAGTTGCGTCCCTGCCGGACAGTTCTATTTTGGCCTGTTCGCAGGCGTAAAGGGTCAGCTGGGAAAGGGTGCGCCAGTCGGGATTCTGGTGCCAGTTTTCAGGCAGATGAAAATGCGCGTTCAGCCAGGGAAGCGCCGTTTTCTGGAAGATCATGCGGTCCCAGTCCCTGCCGCCGCACATTTCCCGGCCGCCCTGGGCGAGCAGGTTGACCCGGCTGCCGATGCTTTCGGCAACGGACACGTCAAAGGTTCCGCCGCCGAGGTCGTAGATCAGAAAGGTCTTTTCACCGGGCGCGGCCCGCATGACGCTCATCACCGCCGCGACCGGCTCCTGCATCAGCGTAACCCGCTCGATGCCGGCAAGGCGCGCGGCCTCGAGCGTCGCGTCCTTTTTCATCTGGTTAAACGCGGCGGGCACGGTGATCACCGTGGCGGTCTCGGGGTCGCCGGAGATTTCCGGCGGCAGATAGCCAAAGAGCACCCGCAAAATTTCCGCGCTGCATTCCTCCGGGGTCATGGCCTGCCCCTGGAGGGTGAAGGTTTTGTTGGTGCCAAGGTAACGCTTGAACAGCGATGCCGCGTTTTTTTCGTTCAGCGGGGCCATATCATAGGCCCTGCGCCCGTAAAAACGGTTTCCGCGTTTGTCCGCGTAAATGACAGACGGGGTCACGTCGCTCATCTCGGGGCTTTTCCACACCTGGGTTTCCCTGCCGTCAAAGGTGCAGATGACGCTGTTTGTGGTGCCAAGATCAATGCCGACATATCGTTTCACGTATCAAACCTCCAGCGCATTACGCTTCGTTTCCGGTTTCCGCGCGTCCGACCATCACCATTCCGGTTTTCATCACCCTGCCGCCGTGCAGGATGACCGGCTCGATGGTGCGCGTGACGATCAGCGGCTCGTCCTCGTCGAACGCGTCCAGGTTCATAGCCTGCGCCGCCATGCCGGGGTCGTAAGGCTGCCCTGTCAGGTCGACGCAGACCATATCCGCTTTTTCAAGCGCGGCGCGCACCTGGTCATAGAAATATCCGTACTGGCGCAAAAACCGCTCTGCTTCCATCACGTCCATGCGCTTCACCACGCGCTGCAGGGCCAGATCGAAACGCCAGCTCTCCGCCGCGATGTCCGCAAGCGATGCTTGCATGGCCTGCAGCGCTTTATCGTTTGGTGCGGACGACTTTGGTTGGCGCAGCATTCTCAGACCACCTTTCCGGGGTTCAGGATCCCCCTGGGGTCGAAAACGGCCTTGATGCCGCGCATCAGGGAAAGCTGCTTTTCACCGAGGCTTTGAAGCAGGTACTCCTTTTTGGCGTGTCCGATGCCGTGCTCGCCGCTCACCTGGCCGGATAGAGCCGCGGCTTCCTGATACAGCGCGTCCATGACCCGCTTCACTTTTTCCTTCCACACGTCCTCGGCGAGTTGGTCCCGGCAGACGTAAATATGCATGTTCCCGTCACCCGCATGTCCGAAGGAGCGGATGCGGATGCCTTCCTCGCGGCTGAGCGCGATGCTCTTTTGCACGAATACGGCAATCCGGTCGCGCGGCACCACCACGTCGCATTCGTCCATGCTGGGCGTGCCGTTCTTGATGGCCTCAAGGAATGCGCCGCGCGCGTTCCAGATGGCGTCCTTGCGCTCGTCGGTGTCGGCCAGCAGCACGTCCCTGGCCCCGAGGGAGAGAAGAAGGTCAGTTACCCTGTCGGCCCGCGCCTCGAGCGAGGGCAGGTCGTCCCCGTCGAGCCGCACGAGCATATAGGCGTTCGCGCTGCTGTCCGGGAATTGCTTGCCAAGGTATTCCTCGGCGGCGGCGATCACCTCGCGCTCCATGAATTCCACGGCAGTGGGGTCTGCGCCGGAGGCGAGCACCTGCGGCACGGCCTCGATGCAGTCGTCCAGGCTGTCAAAGGGAACGAGCAGGCTCAGGTTTTCCTGCGGGAGCGGCACCAGCTTCACCGTGACGGAGGTGAGCACGGCGAGGGTGCCTTCGCTGCCGATCATCAGGTCCAGCAGGCTGTAGCCGCTTGAGCACTTCACGTTCTTGCCGCCCAGGGTCACTTTTTCCCCATCCGGCAAAACCACGTCCATGGAAAGGATATAGTCTCTCGTCACGCCGTAGCGCACCGCGCGCATGCCGCCCGCGTTGGTCATGGCGTTTCCGCCGATGGTCGCGGTCTTTTCGCCCGGGTCCGGCGGGTAGAAAAGACCGGTGCCCTCAAGGTGTTTCGGAATTTCCATCAACAGCACGCCGGGCTCGAAGGTGGCGGTCATGTTCTTCGTATCCACCTCCAGGACGCGCTTCATTTTTTCTGTTGAAAGGATCACGCCGCCATGGATCGGCACACAGCCGCCGCACAGGCCCGTGCCTGCGCCGCGCGGCGTGACGGCGATGTTTTTTTCATTGCAGTAGCGCAGCACGTTTTGCACATCCTGATCGCTCAGGCACTGCAGAACGGCTTCCGGCGCGAAATGTCCGTATTCCGTCATTTCGTCATGATCATAATCCGTGGGGATGGACTTTGCCATCACACGGCCGGGGAGCAGCGCTTCAAAAAAGGCAAGGTCGCTTTCGTCAACGGGCTTAAAGGGCAGCATGTCCGTCCGCCTCCAATCTTTGGCAAAGTTCCGGCACGATTTCGTACAGATCGCCGACGACGCCCACATGTGCGGTTTCAAAAATCGGCGCGTCCTTATCGGTGTTGATGGCAATGATGTGCTCGCTTCCGTTCATGCAGGCGGTGAACTGGATGGCGCCGGAGATCCCGCAGGTGATGATGAGCTTCGGTTTCACCGTGCGGCCGGAAAGGCCGATCTGCCGGTTGGCAGGCGCCCATCCCTTTTCCACCAGCGGTCTTGACACCGCCCATTCGCCGTGCAGCGCCGCGGCGAGACGCTTTACCAGTTCAAGGTCGCTTTCCTTGGCAAGGCCTCTTCCGCCCGCCACGATGATTTCGGCGTCCGAAATGGTCTTCTTTGGCGGCAGGGCGGTTGCCGCAATCGGCACGACGGGGCTTTCCAGGGCCGCTTTCGGGATGCTGCGGCGCACGATCTCGCCGCTTGCTTCCGCAAGCCTCTCTCCCGCGTCCATCACCTTATAGCGCACGGTTGCAAACTGCGGGCGCGTGTTGGTGGTGATGATCTGCGCCATGATGTTTCCGCCAAAGGCCGGGCGGATCTGCACAAGGTCGGTGTTTTCCCGAAGCTCAAGACGGGTGCAGTCCGCCGTGAGGCCGGTATGGAACCGCGTGGAAAGACGCGGCGCGAGGGAGCGGCCGAGGCTGGTCGCGCCAAAGAGCACAACGGAGGGATGAAGCAGCTTGATGCAGTCCTCTGCGCACGCGGCATAGGCGTCCGCGCGGAAGAAGGAAAGGCTCTCGTCGTCGTAAACGATGGCTTTTTCGATTCCGTGGTGCAGAAGTTCCCGGGCGGCCGCATCCACTTTGTTTCCGATGAGCAGCGCGTGCACCTTGAATCCGGGCACGGCTTTGCACAGTTCCCTTGCCTTGCCGATCAGTTCCAGGCTGACCGGGTGCAGACCGGCGCGGCCGCACTCGGCGAACACCAGGATGTCCTTCCATTTGGTTTTATCGACGCTTGCGGTCCGGGTTTCAAGCTTTAATATGGCTTTTTCAGGGCAGGCCTTTACGCAGATGCCGCAGACGCGGCAGGCCGCGTTCATTTCCGGCTTTCCGTCCTTCAGGTCGATGGCGCCGAAGGGACAGCTCTGGGCACATACCCCGCAGGCAATGCATTTTCGTTCGATCACAGCGATCTGTGCCATGGTTTTCCCTTCCTTTCTATACGAATTTCCAGTCTTTCAGAAGTCCGAGCACTTTCCCGGCGGCGTCCCCGCCTTCGATGCGCACCCGCTCCACATGGTTTTCCGGCGGGAAAATGCGCTCGACCTGCGTGGGACTGCCGGAAAGGCCGTAGTGTTCCGGATCGGTATCCAAAAAAGCGTCCAGCCCGATGATGTTCACAGGCTTGTCCCTGCATTCCCTGCGCTTTTTAAGCGAGGGCAGGCGCGGCATGCAGATATCCTGCTCCACGGTGATGAGGCACGGGTAGGGCAGGCGGACGGTCTCGATGACGTCCTGCAGCTGCTGCGTCGCTTCGATGCCGTTTTCGTCGGCCTCCACATGGCTCACCCAGGCTGCGTGCGGAATGCCCATATGCTCCGCGATGGCGGGGCCAACCTGCGCGGTGTCGCCGTCCGTGGTCTGGCGTCCGCAGAGGATCAGGTCAAAATCGCCCACCGTGCGGATGGCCTGACTGAGGGTATAGGAGGTGGCCAGCACGTCCGCGCCGCCGAGCCTGCGGTCGCTGAACACATAGCCGTCGTCCGCGCCCATCATGTACGCTTCCCTGATCACGGTCTGCGCCTGGGGCGGGCCCATGGTGCCCACGGTCACCGTGCCTCCGTGCTTTTCCCGCAGCCTGAGCGCCGTTTCCAGCGCGAACAGATCATACGGGTTCATTTTGCTCCTGACCCCGTCCCGCTTCAGGACGCCGGTCTTTTCGTCCACCTGCACCTTGTTGGTGGACGGCACCTGCTTGATACAGACAAAAATATGCATAAGCCCCTCCCTTGCAGATTCATGCAGGCTGTTTTTGCGTTTGTCAATATTTTACTCTTTTCCGGCTGAAGAATCAATGACGGATACAGGAAACCCCCGCGTCAGGGCCCGCGAAAGGCACGTTGAATGCACCCGGTGCGGATTATCCTTCCGGCCAGAGGGTTTCAAGATTCTTTTTTTCAAGCACCTCGTCCATTTCATCCAGCGTCAGACGGTTCATCAGGCCGTAAAGGATGCACACGTCCCGGGGACTTGAGGAAGAAAGCGGCGAGCGGCGGGCGCTTTTGAGCATTTGCTGCGCATCCTCCACATCCATGTGCAGAACGAATGCGATGCGCAGCAGCATGTCCTTTTCCGGGTGGCTCTTGCCGCCCATGATCTTATAAATGTTCGCGCGGCTGCAGCCTGCATACACGGCGAGGGTATCCATGGACATATCGCCGAGCTTTGGCAGCAGGATCTGCGGCAGGGTCTTCATGGGCGTGGTCTGCCTGAGCAGTTCTTCCAGGCTGGCGCCCTGGCTCATCTTGTCGATCATCAAAAGGGTGCGGCTGACATTTTCGTTTGACATGCTGATCCTCCCGGTATGAAAAAAGCGGATTTGAAGGCTTTCTATGGAAATGAACGGGGAAAAGCTGCGGCGCAAACGATGGTTTATCGATTCGGTGCAGGCTTATGAAACCGAAAAGCCTGCCATATCGAACTCCTTCTGGTAAAAAAGTATAGCATAATCGCACTTTGAAGAAAAGGCCCGCCGTCCGTTTCGGCAGGCCATATTTTGTATTTTCACGCCGGCGTTCATGCCCGACGTCCGTGTGATGGATGCTGACGATCAGGCTGGGTTTGACACGCGCTCAGTTATAGAGCGAGTGGTAGAGGTCGGAAATGTCGGTCCAGACGTCGCTCATGCTGATCTTGTAATAGCTGTACTGACTGGCCCCGCCGTTGTAGGCGCCGTAGCCGTAGTCCGTGATCTTGCCGGTCAGGGGCGAGAGGAAGAGGTTCAGGTAGCGGGAGCTGCCGACGGGGTAGTAGACGTCGATGCAGGAGCCGTAGCAGGCGATGTAGCAGGTGCCGGTGGTTTTAACCTTGTCAATCATGGTCTCGCCGTCGGCAGCCTTGAAAACGGTCTCAAGGAGGATGAGGGCGGCGATGGTGACGCGGTTGGCCTTGGAATTGGTCATCTGGGAGGAGGTCATATCCAGGTTCTTGATGTTCCTGGAATAGTACTCGCTGCCGCTCTGTGCGGAGGCGATCGAGGTGCAGGAAAGGGCGATGGAGATGAGCAGGACGATGGCGGTGATTTTGGTGATGACGGTGTTCTTCATGGCTGTATCCTCCTTCAAAAGGTTTCAATTTCAGTTTTGTCTGTCCGGGAGCTTGTATCTCCTTGGGACAATTGGATGGTAACACGGAAGGAGGACGGAGACGTCTACCGCGGGTAGACAGGTTCTTTTCTTTTTGTTTCTTTTCGCAAGGCCGGTTTTTCCGTCAACGCAGTGTTTGGCATAACCGCGCGCAGCAAAACGCCGCAGCACGGGCTGCGGCAAAGGAAAGGGTGATTTGTTCAGTTTGGCTTTCAGACGCGGCAGATTGCTTAGGGGATGATTTCAAAGGGATAGCCGTGCGCGTCTGCAAACGCTTCGGCAGTAGAGCCTGCGTAGCCGTGGATCACGACGCCCGTTCCACGAATGGAAGGCGCAATCGTATGAAAATAAGCGGTGGTTCCCTCCTGACTGAACGCCATCTGGGGGTTATGGATCCAGATGTCCCGATGGGACTCGCCGTAAAAAGAAAGCGCGTTTTCTTCCAGCGTTGCGACGCTCTCTGGCAGGGCGATGGCTGAAAGCTTTTGACAGTACTGGAAGCAGGAAAACCGCATCATGACGACGCTATCCGGAATCAGGACGCTTTCAAGGTTCCGGCATCCGTAAAAGGCCTCGGGGCCGATGGTTCTGACGCCGGTTTCCAGTGTAAGGCTTTTGAGAGCGGTGCATTCCCGGAAACAGCCGGAATCAAGCACCCGGATCCCGCCGGGCACGGTGATTTCCTCAACGGCGGTGTTTTTGAACGTATCTGTCCGAAGGACGCGAAGACTTTCAGAAAGGGACAGAACCGAAAGTGACGAACAGGATTCAAATGCGCTTGCCCCCATTTCCGTTACGCTGTCCGGCAGGATCACGCTTTTCAATCCGCAGCCTTCAAACGCGCGGTAGCCGATGGATTCAAGGCCGTAGGGAAAGGGGATGGAATCAAGCTGACGGCAGAAACGGAATGCTTCTGCGCCGATTGTGTGCAGCAGGCCTGTTAATTCAACGGTTTTGAGCGCTGCCATATCCGAAAACTCGCCGCCGCGGATTTCGCTTTCAAAAAGGGGAAGCCGCAGCGCGGCGATCTTCGTTCCGCCTGCGCCTTCCGTATACCGCACGGGGCAGTCATCTGCGGGGTTGTACCAGGGCACGATCACATTGCCGGACGCGTCGGGCGCGAAAACAGCCTTTTCCCCGTCGATCGTCATGCTTTCGTCCCAGGCGGACAGATCCTCAAACGCTGTGCCAAGGGAAGCGGCCAGGCGTTCTGCTGTGGAACCGGGCCTGCCCGCGATGACGGGCGCGCAGTTGCCAGCGCTCCAGGGGAGCGCCGCATCTGCCTCACCCACGGATAAAGCGTCGTTCAGGATCACGATCAGCTGAAGCTGGCTGCAGTCCCTGAAGCAGTCTGCGCCGATTTGCCGTATGCTTTCCGGCAGCAGCACATATTCGAGGGTGCTTTCGGAAAAGCAGTTTTCCCCGAGGGTATCAAGGCTTTCCGGCAAATGAACGCTGGAAAGGGCGGTTCTGGAAAACGAGCCCTTTGGCAGGGCGCGCAGGTTTTCAGACAGTTGGATTTCCTTCAGCCGGACGCAGTTGCCGAAACAGCCGTCGCCGATTTCGAGCACGCTGTCCGGCAGGCGGATGCTTTCAAGCGAGTGGCAGTCCAGGAAGGCATGGGCGCCGATGCGCTTGAGCCCTTCAGGGAAAATAACCTGCGGAAGGGCATCGCAGTAAGCGAAAGCCTGGTCGCCGATTTCCAGAAGGGTTTCCGGAAAAGGAAAAACCTGAAGGGTAATACACCATGAGAAGGCGTGGCTTCCAATTTCGGCAAGGCGCGGCCCGGGATACACCTCCCGCAATCTTTCGTTTGTTTCGCAAAGCTTGTCCGGGATCTGTGCCAGTTCCTGCGGCAGGTACAGGATTTCCGCGTTTTGGATGCGCACGTCCGCGCCGATGGCGTTGACCGCCTTACCGTTCACATAGGAGGGGATGACCAGCTTTTTGGCTTCGGAGGCCAGCGATACGAGCGTAAGGCCGGTTTCGTTTTCTTCGAAAACCATTTCACTGCTGTCCGCGAATTTCAAATCCAGCTCGTCAGCGTACACCTCCGTGAGGCTTTGCCGTTTTCCCCAGACGAGAAGCGAAGGGGACGCGCCGGAAAAAACGTCCTGCGGCATGGTTTCAAGGCTCTGCGGCAGGTGCGCTTCCGCCAGGCTTTCGCAGGCGGCAAAGCTGCCAAGGCCGATTTCCCGCACGCCCTCCTCCAGCGTGACGCAAGTAAGGGCGCTGGAATAGAACGCGGCGTCCCCGATGCTTTTGACCGTGCCCGGAATGAGCACGGTTTCAACGTTTTCATTGCCTCGGAAGGCATTGCTTTCCACCCTTGTGACCGGGATGCCGAGCACAGATTCCGGCACCTCGACCGTATGATCGGCGCTCGCCTGCCCAAGCACGTGCCAGCCGTCGCTTCGAAGGCCGAACAAAAGCCCTTTTCCAAGGGGAAGACCGACGGAAAAATTGGCCGCGATCAGCGCAAGAATGGCAAAGAGCACCGCCGCCGCGATTCCGATGCGCCGCATGAGGCGTTTGTGCCGCTGGATTTCTTCCGGCATGGGCAGGTGATACAGCTTTGCGCGCCATTCCTCCATGGATTGGATTCTGGCTTCCGGGCTGACCGCAAGCCCGGCCATGAGCGCCTGGTCTTCATTCCGGCGAATGGACGCGCCGCGCTTTTTTGGGGATTGGAGCTGATCGTCCAGCATCCGCAGCACGGATTCCTGCGGCTCCTCGCCGGTCAGAAGGGCGTAAAGCACCGCACTGATGCCGTATACGTCGGTCCAGGGGCCCTGTGTGCCCAAATCGCGGCCGTATTGCTCCACAGGGGCAAAGCGGCGCGTGAGGACCACAGTGCCGGAGGCTTTTTCGGACTGGGTGGCCGAGCCGAAATCGATCAGCTTGATGCCGCCGTCCGCCTGCACGAGGATGTTGGCGGGCGTTAGGTCGCGGTGCAGAACCCCCTGTCGGTGGCAGCTGACCAGGGCGTCCGCAACCGGGCGCATGAGGGTAAGGATCTCCTGTCCCCGAAGGTTATGTGCCTTCACCCATTGGTCCACGGTCACCCCGTAAACGTATTCCATGGCGATATAGGTGGTGTTGTTGCCGGGAAAAAAGTCGAGCACCTTCACCACCTGCTCAATGCCCTGGAGCTCCGCGAGCAGGTGGCTTTCGCGCTGAAAGCGCTTCATGCCGTCCAGATACACGGCGCGCCTGCCTTCGGCGGGCAGCACGTCGTCTGAAAGCTCGGTATTTCGGGAAGCAAAATCAAACGGGAAATATTCCTTGATGGCGACGGGGATGTTTAGAATTTCGTCCCAGGCGGCATAGGTGATGCCAAACCCGCCCTGGCCGATGACCGCGCCGAGCTGGTAGCGGTCGTTAAGGAGGGTGCCCTCTTCCAGCACGTTTGATGGGGCCTTTGTGCTATGGTCGTGTCCGCAGTGGGGGCAGACGCCTTCTTCCCCGATCCGGCGCATGCATCTGGAACAATACAGCTTTCCGTCAATGTCCATGGTGAACTCCTTTTATGATCAGCAGTATAGCATAAACCCATCTGGAAGAAAAGGCCTGCCGGCTGTGCGGCAGGCCTTCAGTGGCTTGGAACGTTATGCCGTCATCAGCGCGGGAGCGATGCCCGCAAGATACATCTGGATGACGCGGTCGATCTTTCCGGGCAGCTTTCCCTGCTTGACCATGCCGACGGTGCTGGTGACGGCCAGCGGCCAGAGGACGACCATCGAAGTCGCCATGGTGAGGCTCTTTTTGAGCCATTCCCCCTTGCCGATTTCGGCCTGCAGCATACCCTGGCCGAGCGGGGTCAGGCGGACGGAGATGCTTTTGTCCAGACCGACCCACTGGGTCATCCTGCCGTTCTGCGCCCGGCCCTGGACGATGTAGCTGCCGTCGGCGGCGGAGAGGACCTGGACGTCCATTTTTTCTTCGTTGATGAGCACGGTTTCGATCGCGTGTGCAAGGCCGTTCAGTTCCCTGCCTTCAGGCAGCGCGTAAATCTTTCTTGTCATGGTGTTTTCCTCCTTATATTTTTCACTGGTCTCATGTTATGTTTGTACTGGACACATTGGATGGCTCAGTCGTAGAGAATGTCGATGAGGTCTGCGACGTCGGTCCAGACATCGCTCATGTTGATCTTGTAGTAGGTGTACCCGCTGGAGCCGCCGTTGTAGGCGCCGTAGCCGTAATCCTTGATCTTGCCGCTGGAGGGCGTGAGGAACGGGTTCAGGTAGCGGGAGGTGCCGACGGGGGAGTAGA
>CAMOIA010000002.1 GCA_946615785.1 uncultured Clostridia bacterium | reverse complement strand
CGCGCATCCGCGTCGGCGTCGGGCAGCCGCCGGAAGGGTGGGACCTGAAGGACTTTGTGCTCTCCACTTACCGTACGGACGAGGAGAAAAAAATCGCCTTCGACGCTTTCTGCCTTGCGGCGGACGCGGCAAAATGCTTTGTGACGGACGGGATCGACCTGAGCATGAACCGGTATAACAGGAAGGAAAAACCCTGAGATATGATGGAAGAAGAAAGAGGCGCGCTGTCGCCGGCGTTTTCCCTGCTGGCGGAAAAAATAGAAAGCGGTGTCTGCGGGGAGATTCTGAGGTCGGCGGCGGCGGGAAAACGGCCCGCTGTGTACGATCTGTGTGACGGACAGCGGTCTTTCCTGTGCGCGATGGCGGTGCGCAGCGGAAGGAAGGTTCTGTATGTGGCGGCAAACCGGAGGCGCGCGGAGAAGCTGTGCGCCGACGTCAGGGCCTGCCTTGGAACCATGGACGCGCGTGTCCTTGCCGGCGGAGAAATGCTTTTTGTCGGCGGCGTGAGCGGGCAGGAGGACGAAAAAGCGCGCGTCGAATGGATGACAAGGCTTGCATGCGGCAGCTTGCAGGCTGTGTTTGCCGTGCCGGAAGACCTGATGCAGCCGATGATGGCCATGGCAAAATGGCAGCAGAGCGCGGTGACGCTGGAAGCGGGTCAGGGGATCGCGCTGGAGGATCTGCGCGCGCGCCTTCAGGAAATGGGATATGAGCGAAGGGAAATGGTGGAGGACGAGGGTCAGTGCGCCTGCCGCGGCGACATTGTGGATATCTGGCCGTGCGGGGAAAGGCAGGCGCTCAGGATCGAATACTTCGGAGACGAAATCGACCTGATCCGCACGTTTGACCCGGTTTCCCAAAGGAGCGTTGAAAGGGTAACAAAACCCGTAAGTGTGTATCCTGCAAAAGCCTTTCTTGCAAAGGACGCCCAGCGCTTTGCCAGACCGATGGAAAACATGCTGCTTGCGCAGAAAAGCCGTATTGGCACGGAGCAAAACGGCTTTGTGAGCCTGCGGCAGGAATCGGAAAAGGTGCGGGAGCTGAAGGAAAACGGCATCTATCCCGGCGACATGACAAAATGGGCCGGGGCGCTCGGACTTGAGAGACGGGGCCTCTGGGACTGGTTTTCCGAAACGCCCCTCATCATTCTGGACGAACCGGAAAAGATCCGTGAACGGCTTGAAGACCGCAGGAACGGCTTTCAGGAGGACCTGAAGGCGGCCATCGACCGCGGGGACGCGATTCCGGAATGGGAGAGCGCCCTTCTGACCCCGGAGGAAGTGCAAAATGCCATAGGGGGCCTTCCGTGGATTTCCGTGCAGCAGTTTCTGCACGGTATGGGCGGATTTCAGCCCGGAAGCGTCATTTCGTGGCCGGGAACGCCGTGTCCCCGCTATTTTTCCCGCATCCGGGACCTGGCGGAGGACATTCGCGCGTCCCGGAAGGAAGGAAAAAGCATTTATCTTTGCGCGGGCGGCGAAAACCGATACACAAGGCTGAAGAGCGCGCTTTCGGAATTCAATATTTACCTTGACGTGCTGGAGAACGCCGACGGCAGGGAAGGCATTCTGAACCTGACGCTGAGCCAGGGATTTACGCTTACGGGGGAAGGAATCGCCGTCATTTCGGACGCGGATATTTTCGGTTCGGCGAAGCAGGGGCATGAAAAACAGAAAAAGCGCGCGGTCAGCGCCGCGCAGAAGATCGAAGCCTTTACCGACCTTTCGGAAGGCGATCTTGTGGTGCATGAAAACCACGGCATCGGCATTTACCGCGGCACGGTGCGCCTGCAGACGGAAGGAACCTGGCGGGATTATTTTCTGATCCAGTACAAGGGCAGCGACAGGCTCTATGTCCCGACCGACCAGTTCGACAGGATGCAGAAATTCATCGGCGGCAGCGAGGATCACCCGCCGGAACTGAACAGTCTGGGCAGCGATTCCTGGCTGAAGCAGCGCAAAAAGGTTAGCGCGGGGCTGAAAAAACTGGCGTTTGACCTGGTGAAGCTCTATGCCGAACGGCAGGCGAAGCCGGGTTTTGCGTTCCTGCCGGATACGCCCTGGCAGCGCGAATTTGAGGACGCTTTTCCCTTTGAACTGACGGACGACCAGAAAACCGCCGTCGAGGAGATCAAGGCGGACATGGAAAAGCCCATCAATATGGACAGGCTTCTGTGCGGCGACGTGGGCTTTGGCAAAACCGAGGTGGCCCTTCGGGCGGCGTTCAAGTGCATCATGTCGGGAAAACAGGCCGCCATTTTATGTCCGACGACGATTCTGTGCCAGCAGCATTTTTATACCATTCAGCGACGGTTCGCCGATTTTGCGGTGAAAGCCGAGGCGCTGAGCCGGTTTCAGTCTGCCGGTGAAACGAAACGGATCCTGAACGACTTAAAAGAGGGCAGGATCGATATCATCGTCGGCACGCATAAACTGCTTGGAAAAAACGTCGAATTCAAGGATCTTGGGCTTTTGATCGTGGACGAGGAGCAGCGCTTTGGCGTGAGCCACAAGGAAAAAATCAAGAATTACAAGCGCCAGGTGGACGTGCTTACGCTTTCCGCCACCCCCATTCCGCGAACGCTGCACATGTCCATGATCGGCGTCAGGGATATGAGCGTTCTTTCAGAGCCTCCGGAGGAAAGGCTGCCCGTGCAGACGTATCTTGTGGATTATTCCGACGCGATCGTGCGGGACGCTGTAAACCGGGAGATCGGCCGCGGCGGACAGACGTATCTTGTCTACAATCACGTTCAGCACATCGACGCCTTTGCGGCGCACCTTCGGTCGCTTCTGCCCGAAGCGCGCATCGCGGTCGCGCACGGCCAGATGCCGGAAAGCGAGCTTGAGGATATCATGCTGGATTTTTACGACCGGAAATACGACGTTCTGCTTTGCTCCACGATCATCGAAAACGGACTGGACGTCTCCAACGCCAACACGATTCTCGTCTATGACGCGGACCGTTTCGGCCTGAGCCAGCTCTACCAGCTGCGCGGAAGGGTCGGGCGGTCGGACCGCGCGGCGTTTGCCTATTTTATGGTGAAAAAGGACAAAGCGCTCTCTGAAACCGCGGACAAGCGTCTGAGCGCCCTGATGGAATTCACGGCTTTCGGATCGGGCTTCCGCGTGGCGATGCGGGACCTTGAGATCCGCGGCAGCGGCAATATCTTCGGCCCGGAGCAGAGCGGGAGCATCGCGGCGGTGGGTTACGACCTGTACTGCAGGATGATCGAGGACGCGGTACGGGAGCAGATGGACGGCGCGCCTCTTCCGGAACGGGCGGAAACGAGAATGGAAATCAAGGTGGACGCGTATCTCCCGCAGCAGTACGTGCGGGACGACCGCCAGCGGATGGAGGTTTTCAAGCGCATCTCGCTCATCAGGAATCGCAGCGACCGGGAGGACGTGATCGAGGAACTGATCGACCGGTTCGGTGATATTCCGGAAAGCGTGATGAACCTCATCGACGTGCAGCATCTCAAGGCGCTTGCGGGCAGAATCTTTACAAGACGCGTAAGCGCGGTGAAGGGCGTCATGCAGTTCAGCCTGGAGAAATGTCCGGACCCCATGGCGCTGTACAGCGCGATCGAACAGGCGGACAGGCGGCTGATTTTCTCGGCCAGCCGGGATGCGGCGATCCTTTTCCGGGACGACGGAAAGGACGTGGAAACGCTTCTTCGGGAGGCGGTCGGCGCCCTTGAAAAGGTGAACGCACTGCTGGAGGCGAGCGCCGCGTGAGCGATTTGACCAAAGAGTTGCAATTTCAAGTGGTGAATGGTAGAATGTATCTGTTGTAAAAATGCTTGTAAGGGGTGGAGGAAACATGACGGACAGGCCTTATGTGTTCATAACGGACAGTGACAGCGATCTGCCCTTTGATATTGCGGAGAAGCGCGAAATTCCGGTGATCAAGATGCCCTATTCCATGAAAGGCGTCGAATACCTGGATGAAAACGGACGCGAAGGCGAAGAAAAGCAAAAGCAGTTCTTCAACGAAATGCGAAACGGCGCCGTTCCCGTGACAAGCTGCCTGAGCAAGGTCAATTACGAGGAATTCTTCGAGCCGTTCCTGCAGGCTGGCAAGGATATCCTGTACATCGCGTTTTCAAGCAACATGAGCGCGACGCTGCAGTATGCCCGCGAAGCCTGGGAAGACCTTTCGACCCGCTATCCCGGCCGGCGGCTTCTCATTTCCGATACGCTCTCCATTTCGGCGCCCATGACCCTTCTCATTGAAGGCGCGCACGATCTGTACCAGAGCGGCGCGAGCATGGAAGAGGTAGACAAGTGGGTGCAGGATAACCGGCTGAAGGCGCAGTGCTGGATGACGGTGGACGATCTTGTATACCTGAAGCGGGGCGGAAGGCTTTCGCCCACGAGTGCTTTCTTCGGATCGATCCTTGACATCAAGCCCATCATCATCATGGGCCGCGAGGGCAAGATGGACGCCGTCGAAAAGATCAAGGGGCGCAAAAAGGCCATGCAGATCATGCTGGAAAGGACCCTGAACAACATCGACGACCCGAACGGGAAGACCATCGTGATCATGCACGCGGACTGCCGTGAGGAGGCGGAAACGCTCGCTGAAAAGCTTCGCCAGAAGCTGGAGGGCTTAAAGGAAATCCGCATTCAGATGATCGGGCCGGTTATCGGTTCCCACGCCGGGCCCGGCGCGATCGCGATTACCTTCATGGGCAAGGAAAGACCGGCATAACCGGGATCAATACATCATTTGCAGGGCTGTCAGAAGACAGCCTTGTTTGATAAGGGGGTGTGTTAATGCTGATCAGGCCAAACGGACACGCGCAGTTTCTTTTGCAAAACAGCGAAGGCGCGGCGATTCTGACGGACCCGTTTGACGAAGGGTGCGGCTATCCGTATGAAAAATGCATTGCGGACGTGGTGACGGTTTCCCACGGGCACCATGACCACGCGGACCTTGGCAAATGCGAAGCGGCGGATGGCGGAAAGCCCATTGTGATCGAAAGCGCAGGACGGCGTTCCCCGGTGCCGGACGTCGTCATTGAAGGCATTGAAGTTTTCCACGACGACTGTCAGGGGCAAAAGCGCGGGAAGAACGTGATGATGCTGATTGAAACCGAAGGCCTGCGTCTTTTGCACGCGGGCGATCTCGGCCATACGCTCAGCGATGAAACCCTTCTTCGGTGCGGGCGGGTGGACATATTGTTTCTGCCCGTCGGCGGATTTTTCACCCTGAGCCCTGCCGAGGCTGCGCAGACCTGTGCAGCGCTGAAGCCGCGGATCGTCATACCGATGCATTACAAAACGGCGTATACCGCATCCTGGCCGATCGAAGGGGTCGAACCCTTCCTGGACCTGATGGGCGCCACAAGGGCGGAAAGGACGCCGATGTCCATTCTGCGGGTCACGAAGGGCGATCTTTCAGAACAAAAACGCATTTGCGTGCTCGAAATTGACGGCAGCAGGCGATAAAGGATGAATTGTAACCAAATTTATTAACATTTTTTAAAAAAAACCGCTTGCGTAAACACAGAAAAGGTTTTATAATGTCGTTGGTTGAAGCGGGTCTGTGGTTGAAAACCGATGCCAGTCGCAGGCAAAACGGTCCACGTAATCCGTCCAAAATGAACGGGGAGCACGGTGCGGCTTAGAAGTAAGTCCGGCCGCGGTAATCGCGAGAGAGCAGAGTGGGGGCACAAAGTTGCTATGAGCAAAGCTCCAGTCGGCGAGTGTGGGGTCAAAAACCAGGTCAGCCGAACTTCAAACCGCAATTTATTCTAACATGGGGGTCTAGAAGACAATGTACCAAGACAAGACGCTGGTGTGCCGTGACTGTGGCAAGGAATTTGTGTTCACTGCTGGTGAGCAGGAATTCTACGCCGAAAAGGGATTTCAGAATGAACCGACCCGCTGCCGTGAGTGCCGTATGGCGCACAAGGCCGCGAGGAACAGCGGCGCACCCCGCGTGATGTATGATGCTGTGTGCGCAGACTGCGGTCAGCCCACCAAGGTTCCTTTCCAGCCCAGGGAAGACCGTCCGGTCTATTGCAGTGAGTGCTATGCGGCACGTCAGCGTGGCTGATTGAACCAACAAAGCGCTTCTCCCGAAAGGGAGAGGCGCTTTTTTCAATGGGAAAGCGGTGCAAAGTTAAAGGAAGCTAATCATGCGGCTTCACACGAATATGATCATGCGCTTGTCCATGGACGCGTTTCTGCAGGACCAGCAGCAAAGCAGGCCGCTTTGCTGCGCAGAGGAACCCATCCTCTCCCGCCCAAAATGTTACAGATCGCCCTGAAACGTTGCGGAAGCGGGATTTTTGACGTATACTTGACGGGTATCAAGAAGCAAGAAGGAGTTTGAAAATGGAGAACGGCCCTTTTCATACATTGCAGAACCTGGAAACCGTAAGCGCTGGCGTGGATCCGAAGGCGCTGATTTATGCCCTGAAACAGAACATCAGGGAAGCGATCGTCGGTAAGGACGACGTGATCGAACTGCTTCTGATCGCGCTCATCTGCCGCGGGCATGTGCTGATTGAAGACGTGCCAGGCGTCGGCAAGACGACGCTTGCGTCCGCGCTGTCAAAAAGCATGCGGTGCTCGTTCAAACGCATTCAGTTTACGCCGGACGTAACGGCGTCCGACGTTGTCGGGTATACCATGGTGAACCTGCAGACGGGCGAAACGGAATTCCGCGAAGGGGCGGTGATGAGCCAGATCGTTCTGGCTGACGAGATCAACCGTACGTCCCCGAAAACCCAGAGCGCTCTGCTTGAGGTGATGGAGGAAGGACAGGTGACGGTGGACGGCGTGACGCACGCACTGCCAAAGCCCTTTATGGTGCTCGCGACGCAGAATCCGGTTGATTTTGTGGGCACATATCCCCTTCCGGAAGCGCAGATGGACCGGTTTTTGATGAAAGTACGCATCGGATACCCTTCGGTGGAAGAAGAAATCGATTTGCTTGAGCGGTATACCGGCGCTTCCACCCCCATGCAGACGCTCGTTCCCGTCTGCCGTGCGGAAGATATTATCGCCATGCAGGGTGAGGTGGCAAACGTGTATTGCAGCGCGGAAGCCAGGAGCTATGTGGCCAGAATCACTGCCGCAACGCGGAAAAGCCCTTCGCTGAAGCTCGGCGCGAGCCCCCGCGGCGCCATTGCGCTGCTGAGGGCTTCCCAGGCCTGCGCGCTGCTGGCGGGCAGGGATTATGTGCTGCCGGACGATATCCAGCGGATGATCGAGCCGGTGCTTGAGCACAGGCTGATCCTGACGCCGGAAGCACGCATGAAGAACGTAAGCGGCGCGGAGATTTTAAGCGGGATCGTCAAAAATATCCCCGTTCCCGGAGGTCGCAAGGGATGACGCGGCGCGCATCTTTGCTGCTGCCCTTCCTGGCGCTTTCATTTGTGCTTGGCAGGAGCACCGGCAGCGTAATCTATGATTTTGTGTTCATCCTCCTTGCGCTGATCACGCTGTTTTCGCTTCTGACCGCCCTGCAGCTCCTTTTTTCCGGCAGGGTCAGGGTCAGCCTTTCGGAACGCAGGGTCAAACGCGGCGACAGCGTGAACATCGTTGTGACTGTGCGGCAGTGGGCGCTTTTTCCGGCCGGAACCTGCCGCGTCCGTTTTTTGTGCGGCGATGTGACGGAAGAAGCCTCCATGCGCCTTCACCCCTTTCAGGAGGACAGAATTGCCATTACCGTGTGCGCCGCACATGTCGGTACCTGGAGGTATACGGCGAAGGAAGCAGTGGCGGAGGATCTGTTCGGTCTTTTCCGCGTCAGGCTGAAGGTGAAAGAGCATCCCGAACTGATGGTTCTCCCCAAACCGTTTGACGTGGAAAAACCGGAATTTATCTTCAGCGACGAAGGTCAGACGGCGCTTCCGCGCGGGCAGGAAGACCTGACGAGCCCGGAGGCCGTGCGCCTGTTCCGGGAGGGCGACCCCATGAAGCGGGTGCATTGGAAAATCAGCGCGCGGAAACGGGAAATGTATGTGCGCACCTATGAAACGCCCGCGCCGCCGGATACCCTGATTCTGCTGGATACCGCAAGCCCCGATGCGGAAGGGTTAAATAACGACGACACGCTGGTCCTCAGAGATGTGCTTTGTGAAACCTGTGACGCCGTGGCGAATATGCAGCTTAAGGACGCGTCCCCCGTTCGGATTCCGTTTTACGGCGGGAACGCAGGGACCTTCCGGGCCGATTTGCCGGATCAGGCGCTTGTGCTTGAAGAAATGCTCGCGCGCCAGATGTTTACAGGACAGGAAAAATTTGAACTGGCGCTTTCGATGGAGCTCAATCACCTGGCGACCACGGGCGCTGTAATCGTCATTTCTACCCGTCTGACGCCCGAAATTGTGGATGCGGTGAACAGCATTCGCAAAATGGGGCCGAGTGTCCGATATTATTTTGTGTCCTTCAAGCCGGATGAAGGGAAGCTCAGGCCCCTTGTAAGCGGCCTGCAGCGGCATTTGGTGGAGGTCTGCTATGTCACACCCGCTTAAAAAGCGTGTTTTTGACGCCGTGTGGGACTTTGCCGTCACCGCGCTGATCGCCGTAAGCCTTGCCCTGCTCTGGTCCTTAACGCTGACCGGGGAAGGCGGCAGCGGCATCGTTATCTTCACGGTTTTGCTGCTGAGTGCGGTTTTTTCCGCGGCGGATCATACCCTGAAAGGAAAGTGGCTCGCTCTTTTTTTCGCAGGAATCGCAGGGCTCCTTGCGGCGTCGTTTTTTCTGAAGCTCTGGCCGGCGTTTGAAATGGTACAGGGCGTAAAAGCACTTTTCCTTAGGTGGTCGGGCGCTTCGGGTGCGCTGACAGTCTATGCGGACGAGGTACGAATCCTGATCAGCGCGCTGATGGTGCTGCTTTCCTTTACGCAGACGAGGGACGACGCCTTTGGCACCGCGGTATTTACGTTCGTTTTTCTTGCGGGAATCTGTTTTTTCTTAAGACAGTTTGCGGAATTGCCTGTGTATGCCTTTACGCTGCAGGAAGGCGTGCTGATACTGCTGCCGGGAACAGCGGGCCTGATCCTGATTCTGAGCGCCTCTGGCGGCCGGACGCTGCGCAGTCTGCCCGCGGCCGCGTTGCTGCTGGCGCTTTCGTATCTCTTTTTGCCGGGAAAGGGTACGCCGACGCAGCCGTTTCAAGGCGCAGCTGAAGAGATCGCCGGTTATTTTCAGACGGCCGTTCTGGATGTGCGGCGGGAGGGCTTTTCACTGGCCGCGGCGGGCTTTGGCGACCGCAGCGGCACGCTTGGCGGAAAAGCTTCGCCCGGAAGCGGAAAAGTATTGTATGTAAACGGAGAGGCAGGCGAAAGCCTGTACCTGCGCGGCTATACCCAGGACACCTATACGGGCAGCCGGTGGGACGACAGGCTTTCAAACGGAAGCGCTCTTTTTTCCATAGGAAGCAGCGACCGGGATCGGTTGTTCGACGTGCAAAAACACTTTGACCTTGATGCTGAAGAATTGACGGTTCACGCGCTTGCCGACGCAGGCAGCACCGTCTTTGTGCCGCAGCGGATCGTGGAATATCTTCCTGGCGCGGATCAGATGACGCTGTATTATAATGAAGCAACGGAGCTTTTTCTGTCCAGAAATCTCTCCCAGGGAGATGAATATACCGTTCGCTATATTCCTTTCAGTGCTGACGATGCAGGCACGAAAGAACTGATCGCGTCCCTTGCGTCTGCAGACGATCCGGATTTTGAAATCGTATCGGATCGGTATCTGAACGTTCCGGGACATATGCCTGATGAGGTTTTTTCCCTTGCGGTCAGCGCAGCCGGGCAGGGATCGCCGCTTGAAAAAGCGACGCGTCTCCGCGACTATCTGATCACGAACTATACCTATACGCTCAATGCGCAGGAGGTTTCGCCGAACGAAGATTTTGTAACGAGTTTTCTGCTTTCGACCAAAAAAGGATATTGCACGTATTTTGCTTCCGCCATGACTGTGCTGTGCCGAATGAACGGCATTCCCGCAAGGTATGTGGCGGGCTACCATACGGTGCTTGACGATCACGGTCAGGCAGAGGTCCACCAGAATGACGCGCATGCCTGGACAGAGATTTACTTAAACGGCTTCGGATGGCTGACGATGGATGCGACACCCGGCGAAAACGGCGGGCGTACGTCTGGCGGCTGGCGGACACCTTCCCCATCGCCAAGGCCCACGGCGACGCCGACGGCAACGCCTTCCGCACAGCCGGGCGGCAGCCCGTCCCCCTCGCCGTCGCCTTCCGGCACGCAAAGCAGCACGCCCACAGCGAATCATACGCCGACGCCCAATCCGAGTCCCGTGCCGTCTGCGAGCCCGAATGAAACGAACGGCCCGAAAGAGTCGCCGCAGAATCCTGAACATCCTGCTTCGGGGAACCTGCTGCTTTTCCTCATCCTGCTACTGGTATTGCTGCTCTTTTTCCTCCGATTGATTCTTTCGGAACCGCGCAGACAGGCAGGAAGGCATCCCGAAAAAGCCGGGCAGATCCTGATGAACGCAAACATACGCCTGCTCGCTGCTATGAAACAGCGGCGGACGGGCGGAGAAACCTGGACGCAGTTTGGCGAGCGGCTTGAAAGCGCCGGTCAGAAGCACGCTGCGGAAGCGTTTGATGCCTACAGCGCTTCCATATATGGAAAACAGGCAATCAGCTCCGAAAAGGCTGAAGCCCTTTATCTTTCTCTCCGCGCTTCGGCTTCCCTGTTCGCCAAAGCAAAGGCGGCCCTGATCCGCTGCTTCATGTTCAAAACCTGATTCTCAGCCCCGCATGGGGCTGATTTTGTTTCACGTGAAACAATTTACTTCCGAAATCGTGCAAACGTGAAAATTGTTTCACGTGAAACATTATTTCATTCAAAACGCATTGAAGGCTATCGTTTGAAAACAGGCACCGGGATTCCGCTTCGTGCAGGCAGCGATGACAAGTGCGTTTAGCTGAAAAACGAGGTGCGTTTACCTTGACTTTCTTTCGCTGCTCGGGTATGATAATCACCGTCACCAAATGGAAGGGAAGCGGAAAACATGAGCGAAGAAAGAAGAAAAACGTATTATATTACGACGCCGATTTATTATCCGAGCGGCAATATGCACATCGGTCATACCTATACCACCGTGGCGGCGGACACGATGACCCGCTTTAAAAAGCTGACGGGCTACGACGCGTATATGCTCACCGGCACGGACGAACACGGCCAGAAGATTGAGCGCAAAGCGGAAGAAAACGGCGTGACGCCGCAGCAGTATGTGGACAAGATCGTCGAAAATACCAAAGAACTGTGGAAACTGATGAACGTGGAGTATTCTGATTTCATCCGTACCACGGACGAGCGCCACGTGAAAGCGGTTCAGAAGATCTTCAAGCAGTTCTATGATCAGGGCGACATTTACAAGAGCGAATACGAAGGCCAGTACTGCACGCCCTGCGAGAGCTTCTGGACGCCGACCCAGTTGAAAGAAGGCAAATACTGCCCGGACTGCGGCCGCCCCACGGAAACCGTGCGCGAAGAAAGCTATTTCTTCCGGATGAGCAAATACCAGGACTGGCTGATTGAGTATATCCAGACGCATCCGGATTTTATCCAGCCGGTTTCCCGCGCCAACGAGATGATCAACAATTTCCTCAAGCCGGGCCTTCAGGACCTGTGTGTGTCCAGAACCACGACCAAATGGGGCATTCCTGTTTCCTTTGATCCGAAGCATACCGTGTACGTGTGGATCGACGCGCTGAGCAATTATATCACGGCGCTCGGCTATACCTCCGACGATACTTCCCTCTATGAGCGGTACTGGCCGGCAAACGTGCATCTGGTCGGAAAGGAAATCATTCGCTTCCATACCATTTACTGGCCGATCATGCTGCACGCGCTGGGGCTTCCGCTGCCGAAGCAGATCTTCGGACACGGATGGCTCCTGTTCGGAAACGACAAGATGAGCAAGTCCAAGGGCAACATCCAGTACGCGCAGCCGATCGTGCAGCGCTATGGAGCGGATTCCCTGCGGTATTACCTGATGAGAGAAATGCCCTTCGGCTCCGACGGCAATTACACCAACGAAGCGTTCCTCACCCGCATGAACGCGGATCTGTGCAACGACCTTGGCAATTTGGTTTCAAGAACCACGGCGATGATCGAGAAATATTTCGGCGGCGCCGTGCCAGCGCCGGACGCCTACGAGGATGTGGACAAGGCGCTCATCGACCTTGCCGAGGCGCTTCCAAACGCGGTGGAAAAGCAGATGGACGCGCTCCAGTTCTCCCAGGCACTGACGGAAATCTGGAAGCTGGTCGGCGAATGCAATAAGTACATCGATGTAACGCAGCCCTGGGTGCTCGGAAAAGACGAAAGCAAAAAGGCGCGTCTTGGCACGGTGATGTATGTGCTCGCGGAATGCGTTCGCTTTGTCGCGGTGCTGATCGGTCCGTTCATGCCGTCGACGCCTGAAAGAATCTACGCGCAGCTCGGCGTGACCGACGGGGCGCTCAAGACCTGGGAAAGCCTTTCTGCGTTCGGCGGTCTGAAAGCGGGCACGATGGTCAAAAAAGGCGAAGCGCTGTATCCGAGGATCGACGTGGCGAAGGAAAGTGCTCTGCTTGCGGACGAAGCCGAGAAATGGGCGGCCGCGTTTGCCGCGCAGAGCGGGAATATAAAGACCCCTGCGGAAACGAAAGCGCCGGAAGCCCCCGCAAAGGCTGAAAAGAACGCGGACAAGGCAAAGGAGCTTCCGGAAGGGTGCATCGGCATCGACGATTTTGCCAAATGCAAAATGGTGGTCGCAAAGGTGTGTGCCTGCGAACGGGTAAAAAAGAGCGAAAAACTGCTCAAATTCGATCTGGATATCGGCACGGAGCACCGCACGGTGCTCAGCGGCATCGCCAAATTTTACGCGCCGGAGGATCTGCTCGGGAAGAGCCTGATCCTGCTCAAAAACCTTGCGCCCCGCAAGATCATGGGCAATGAAAGCCAGGGCATGCTGCTCTCCGCCTTTGTGGAGAATCCTGACGGCACGGAAACGCTGCGGGTGCTCACGGTTGACGAAGCCATGCCTGCGGGCGCTGAAGTGGGCTGAAATGCAAAAAGACGGGTTCTTCCCGTCTTTTTGCATACATTTTTTGCTGCCGGTTACAGGAACTGGGAAACCAGCGGCTTTAAGCGGCGCAGCTCGCCCGTGACGATTTCATCTTCCGAAGCGGTATGAATGTTCAATTCGTCTGAAAGCTTGATGGCCTCTTCCACGGCGGTTTCAAGCCAGCGCCGCAGCTTATCGCCGCTGCCGCGGGTTTCGTCATAGAGAACGGTGATTTTGCCGTTCGGGTCGGTTTGAGAGGACCGAACCCAGGGAAGCAGTGCAAGCGCGTCGCTGATATAGTGCAAATGCGGGCCTGCGTCTATGGGCAAAAGGCTCAGCGTGCCAAGCTGAAGCATGCAGGCACCGGGTTCATCCGATGTGACGCGGGGCTTCAGGACGCGGCGGACAAGGGTTTTTTCAAGCAGATTCATACAAGACGCTCCTTTGCAAAAGTCACCCTATCCTATCACAAAGCGGCGCAGGCCGCAAGCGCCGTGTGCGCGGAAAGGCGTTCATGCTCAGGTTCACAAACTGTAAGGTATCTCCCGGAGAAGGGGATCGGGGCCTTTACAAAGCCGTTTCCGCTATGGCAGACGTGAAGGAAGGGGAAATCCTTTCCATCAGGATCGTCAAAAAGAGTGTGGACGCGCGGAAAAAAAGCGACGTTCACCTGGTGTACACGGTGGATGCGGCCTTCAGGGACGAAGCTTCGATCGTGAAACGGCTCGGAAAGGACATCATCGCGCCGGAGGAAAAGCCCCTGCCGGAACGAAAATACCTTGGAAAGCGAGAAACCCGGCCGGTCGTTGCCGGGCTGGGACCGGCGGGCCTGTTTGCCGCGCTGACGCTTGCAAGGGCGGGTCTTTGCCCTCTGGTGCTCGAGCGCGGAGAGGACGTGGACGCGCGGACAAAAAGCGTCCGGACGTTTCACGAAACCGGCCTTCTGAACGAGGAGAGCAACGTGCAGTTCGGCGAGGGCGGCGCCGGCGCGTTTTCAGACGGGAAGCTGACGACGGGCATCAAGGACGTGCGCTGCCGCGAGGTGCTTGTAACCTTGCGCGAACATGGCGCGCCGGAGGATATTCTGTACCTTGCGCGCCCCCATATCGGCACGGACAGGCTGCCCGGGGTGGTAAAAAGCATCCGGCAGGAAATCGAGCGTCTCGGCGGCGAGGTGCGCTTTGGCGCGAAGCTTACAGGCCTTACGGAGGAGGGAGGAAGCCTTGTCGGCGTTTCGTATTCGGACCCGGACGGAGGGCACGGCGTTCCCTGTCGCTTTCTTGTTGCGGCCATCGGACACAGCGCTCTGGATACGCAGGAAATGCTGCTGGCAAGCGGGGTGGAGATGGCGCAAAAGCCCTTTTCAGCCGGATTTCGGATCGAGCATCCGCAAAGCCTGATCGACAGGGCGCAGTACGGCGCGTTTGCTGGAAGCGGCCTGCCGCCGGCGGAGTATCACCTGTCCGCGCACCTTCCGGGCGGCCGTGGGGTATATACCTTCTGCATGTGTCCCGGAGGCGAGGTGATCGGCGCGTCCTCAAGGGCCGGCGGGGTCTGCGTGAACGGCATGAGTCCGTATCTTCGGAATGGGGATAACGCAAACGCGGCGGTGCTGACGGACGTTCGGGTCGAGGATTTCCCGGACGCGCATCCCCTTTCAGGCTATCGGCTTCAAAAAGCGTGGGAGGAAAGGGCGTTCGCGGCGGGCGGCGGCGGGTATATCGCGCCGGCCATGCGCGTTTCGGATTTTCTGAACGCGAAACCCTCAAAAACGCTCGGCGGGCTTGTGCGTCCAAGCTGCAAACCGGGGGTTTCGCCTTCGGATTTTCGGGAGATCCTGCCGAAGGCCATGCTTGACGCCATACGCTTTGGCATCAAGGCGTTTGACCGTCAGCTGCACATGTTTGCCCATCCCGAGGCGGTGCTTACGGGCGTGGAGGCACGTTCCTCCTGCCCTGTCCGGCATGTGCGGTTTTTAAGCGGAGAAACCAGCGTGAAAGGCGTCTTTTCCTGCGGGGAAGGGGCCGGAATGGCCGGCGGGATCATGAGCGCGGCGGTGGACGGCATTCGCGCCGCGGAAAACCTGATGAGAGAATGGGAGGAAAGGGAAACATGAAAAAATGTCTGAAGGGCCTGCTTCTGGCGGTCTTCGCGCTTCTGTTTGCGCTGAGCTCCGTCAGCGGGCTTTGCGAAACATGGGACAGCCGCATTCTTACCGCGGCGGATACGCTGGCGGAGGGCGAAACCTACACCGATCTGGACCATGTCGCCGCTTACCTTGTTTTCTATGGAGAGCTTCCCGCGAACTACATCACCAAAGCGGAGGCAAGATCGCTTGGCTGGAGCGCGGATCAGGACCTGTGGGCGTTCGCCGAGGGCTATTCTCTTGGCGGAGACGAGTTTCAGAACCGCGAAGGGCTTCTGCCGCCGGCAGAATACCATGAATGCGATCTGTACTATTCGGGCGGCGAACGAGGCGACGAGAGGCTGGTATACAGCGACGAAGAAATATATTATACGGGTGATCGCTACGCAAGTTTCGTTCTCGTCTATCCGTCTGAGGAAGAAGCGCTGATCGAAAACGCCCCGAAGCCTTCGCCTTCCCCGAGCCCCACACCAAAGAGAACTGCTTCCCCGACGCCGCGGGCTACGGCGACGCCGCAGCCGAAGCTGAGCGTGGAGAAAAACGGCACCTATACCGATAAGGAACATGTGGCCCTCTATATCCACCTGTACGGGAAACTGCCCTCCAATTTTATTACCAAGAATGACGCTCAGCGGCTCGGCTGGGATTCGCGCACAAACACCCTGGACCGTGTGGCGCCGGGCAAATCCATCGGCGGGGATCGGTTCGGCAATTACGAAGGCCAGCTTCCGGGGGGTGTTTCCTACAGGGAATGCGATATTGATTACACCGGCGGCTACCGGAATGCCAAACGCATCGTGTACGGCAGCGACGGAAGCGTTTATTACACGGAAGATCATTACGAGACCTTTGAAAGGCTTTATTAAGGAGGGGTGCGGGATGTCCGTGATTATTGACTGCAAAACCTGGACCGGCAAAGCCGCGGCGCATGAAAGCCTGAAGACGGCATTGGAATTCCCAGACTGGTACGGACGCAATGCCGACGCGCTTTACGACCTTCTGACGGAGCACCCCTATCAGGTCACGCTGAAAAACCTGGCTGCGGCAAGGGAAAACATGGGCGGCGATCTTGAGGTGATTCTGAATGTGATGCGGGACGCGAACGCGCTGGAAGCCGTATATGAAGGCGAAATGCCCGGGAAGAAAAAATGCTGGCTTTTGCGTTTGTTTGGAAAACGCGGCGAATGAACGTTGAAGCGGAAGGCGTTTTGTATTATACTATGCCTTGAAAAAAGGCTGGAGGTGGCGTTTTGTCCATACTGAATCCCATCAGGTCGCAGTATCGAAGGCTTATGGAACGGATGAACGGCATGCACTGCGTGCTTTTGCAGGAGGCAGCCGCAGCCATGCGGGTCAAGGAAACCAAAGTGCAGGATTCGCTCGACCTGATGGTGAAAAAAAGACTTTTCGGGGACGATGTGCCGTATATCGATCACGGCATTCCGGCCGTTGTGCAGGACCGTCGGTTTCATCCGTTCGCAGAGCTCTACTGCGCTTCCCTGCGCCTGAAATGGAGTCTGAACCGGATGCGGAATGTCTGTATCTTCACGCCGGAGGAAAAAAGCCAGGCAAGGGTGCAGATGACCGGCAATTTCATTCGCGAGGTCGTCGGCAACGCGTTTTCCCAATCCGGTGCCGGCAGCGTGCTCCGGCAAAAGGGCGGCGCGTTTTTGCGGGATCTCATGTCGCCTGAAACCTCCATGCCCGGCCAGAACGCCCAGACCGTAACCTCCATCCTGATCGAGGATGCAGATACCCTGATCGCATACCTGCAGAGCCATCCGGATGAAAAAACCGACCGCGAGCTTACCCTTTTTGTGCATTCGCTTGACCGGCAGGTGCAGTCCTTTGTGAACTGCTATCCGGCCACGGGCCTTCCCAACAGCACGCAGCGCATGACGGCGGAGGAAATCGTTCGCCGGCTGCGGACCGACGCCGTACCGAAATTCAGCGATTTACTGGAACGGCTGTATCGGGGCGAAATGAACCGTATTCCGGCCCCGAAAACGCCGCAGGACGAACTGCGTGAGCAGGCGAGACAGCTTTTGACGCTGTCCAGCCAGATGGCGACGCGCCATATGCGCGCCTCCGTATCCCGTCTGGCAGGGCTTTTGAACGAGATTGCCGATCAGCTGGGCGTCAGTCCTTCCCGATCCGCGGAATCGTGCGTGCGGTCGCTCAGAAACGTGTACCTGCCCATGACGCAGGAGCTTTTGATGAAGTATATGCGCTATGAGCGCACCATCGATCCGGGTCCGGATGTTACAAAGGCCATGCAAAACACCGAGACCGTGCTGGACGAGGATCTGCCAAAGGCCCTTAAGGGAATGCTGAAGGATTTGCGGAGCGACAGCGCCATCGATATGGAAGCCCAGGCCAGCGCCCTGCGCACAAAAATGCGCATGGACGGGATGATCAACTGATCAATTAAGAAAAAATATTGCCTGCAGGGGAAAACCCCGGCAGGCACTTGCTTTTTGGGATAACCGGAAAGGCTGTTTTACGGGGCGAACGCTGTCTGTGAAAGCGTCTTTCTGGGAGAGCGGAAAGGGGGAGCCTCGCCCGAACCCCGGGCAAGACTTCCCCAAATATTGTTTCCTGCGGCTTCAGCCCTGGTGCAGCGGGAGATCCACGATGAAAGAAGATCCTTTCCCGACTTCGCTTTCGCAGCGGATGGCGCCGCCGTGCAGAAGGACCAGCTGCCGCACGATGGAAAGGCCAAGGCCGGTGCCGCCGGTCTCACGGCTGCGCGCTTTGTCCACACGGTAGAAGCGGTCGAATATATGGGGCAGGCTTTCCTTGGCGATGCCGGGGCCGTTGTCCGCGATCACCAGGTGGGCGTCGTGGCCCTGCCTGGAAAGGGAAACGCGGATCCTGCCGCCCTGCGGGGTGTATTTGATGGCGTTTTCGACAAGATTGTAGATCACCTGGTTCAGCTTGCTCCGGTCGGCGTACATTTCGCATTCGTCCTGCAGGGTGAGCGTGATGGTCTGCCCCTTCTTTTCGGCGATGGGTTTGAGGCGGTGCTCGTTTTCACGGCAGAGGTCTGCGACGGACAGGCTTTCGCGCTGCAGACGAACGTCCTTGGAATCCATTTTCACCAGGGTCAGAAGGTCGCTGACGATGGCGCTGAGGCGGTCGATTTCGGAATTGATGTCGGTCAGAAATTCCGTGCGCAGGTCGCGGTCCATGTCCGGCTGGTAGATCAGGCTTTCAATCATGATCTTCATGGTCGCAAGCGGGGTTTTCAATTCGTGGCTCGCGTTGCTGACGAACTGGTTGCGGCTCTGATCCAGGCTTTCCAGCCTTTCGCTCATGCTGTTGAACGCTTCGGCCAGCTGCATCATTTCCCGGCTTCCGCGCACTTCCACGCGGGAGGAAAAGTCCCCTTTTGCCATGTGCTGAATGCCCCGGGTGAGTCCGGCGACGGGGCGGGTCACCACGCGCGCGAAGATAAAGGAAAACAGGAGCGCCGCGGCGGCGATGGCCGCAAAAATCAGCAGCGTCCTCTCCTGCAGCTGGTAGACCGAACGCATGGCGGTTTCCGCGGGGGTAAAGAGAATGAGCACGCCGATCACGTCGCTGTCATAAATCATGGCGGCGGCATAGACCGATTCCCACCGGCTGCCCGTGCGGTTCATAAAGAGCACCCAGGAGGGTACGATCTCCTGTCCGGTCTCCGCGTCCCGGATGGCATAGGAAACACGCTGACCGTCGACCAGGATGTCCGTTACCTGCGGGATGTCAAGGCGCGTGCCGGTCAGGGCGTTCTGGGTGTCCAGCTGCACCTTGCCGTTCTGGTCGGTCAGCGCCATGCTGCCGCCAAGCTCCCGTGATTCCTCATTCATTTCGGCAAGCAGCGTCGTGACGTCGCGGTCACGCAAAGAAGGCGCCAGCTTTTCCGCCAGCGTCTCCATCCGTGTGCGCTCCATGGAAATTCTTTCGTCAAACAAATAGTCGCCGATCATGCTGCTCATAAAACCGGCCATCGCCCAGAAGGAAAGACCGACGATCAGCAGGAAGGCGACCATGATCTGAACACGGATGCCGGAAAAGAAATGCTTAATCCTTGTCCGTAAAATAGTAGCCCACTCCCCACTTGGTGAAGATGAATTCAGGCTGGGCGGGATTGCGCTCGATCTTTTCACGCAGACGGCGAATATGCACGTCCACCGTGCGCGCATCGCCCATGTAGTCGTACTTCCAGACGGTTTCCAGCATGGTTTCCCGGCTGAACACCTTGCCGCGGTTGGTGATAAAGAGCTGCAGAAGGTCGAATTCCTTCGCGGTCAGGCGAATGTCCTTTCCGCCGAGGGACACGCTGCGGTTGGCCACGTTCACTTCCATATCGTGCACGCGGATCACCTTGCGGTTCTCGGTGGCCGCGGGTGTGCCCGCACGGCGCAGGATGGCCTTGATGCGGGTCTTGACCTCGATGACG
Organism: uncultured Clostridia bacterium; assembly: GCA_946615785.1. Lineage (GTDB taxonomy): Bacteria > Bacillota > Clostridia > Christensenellales > Aristaeellaceae > RUG756. Next base: position 685 of record CAMOIA010000002.1, on the reverse strand, counting down.
TTGAAGGGCTTGGTGATATAATCGTCCGCGCCGTATTCAAAGCCCAGAATCTTGTCCATGTCCTCGCCCTTGGCGGTGAGCATGATGATGGGCACGTCGCTCTTCTCCCGGATGCGCTGGCACACCTCGATGCCGTCCAGCTTGGGCAGCATCACGTCCAGCAGCACCAGGTCAAACTTGCCGGAGAAAAACTTCTCCAGCGCCTCCTCGCCGTCGGCGGCGGAGTCGGTCTCGTATCCGTCGTGCTCCAGGCTGTATTTCAGGCCCTTGACGATCAGGGGTTCATCGTCCACCAGAAGGATTTTCCTGGCCATTCGCTGTTCCTCCCAGTCTGTATAGTCATGCTTTTTTCATATTATACATCACAATTGTAACAATTTCAACAGCATTCCCGGGCATTTGGGTGAATTTATCAAAAGTTTCATCTGCCGCACCCCGCCCCGGACGATTGACAAGCAGCCCATGGGCGCGTATACTGTTATCTGGAAAATGTCATGATTGCAAGGAGGGAACCGGCCATGACCCGCGAGGAATACATCCTGAAGCCCTTCCTCACCAATGAGGACATCATTGAAGAGCGCACCCGCGCCGGCATCGAGCAGTACCGCAAGGGGTTTGCGGACGTGTGCGTGGTGAACGCGCAGGGCGAACGCGTACCCGGCGCGAAGATCACCTTCACCCAGAA
>CAMOIA010000001.1 GCA_946615785.1 uncultured Clostridia bacterium | reverse complement strand
GGCGGAGAGGGCTGCGGCGGAGAGGGCTGCGGCGGAGAGGGCTGCGGCGGAGAGGACCAGCACTATCGTGTGGCAGCTGAGCGAACGGGAGCGGGAACTGGTGGAGAACATGCGAAATGGGGGGGGGCGAAGCTGACCGCCCGCAGTGCGGGAAACAGGTCGGCGAAGCCCCAATGAGGCACAGAGCAGGACAAGCGAAAGCGCAGGCCTGCGACAATGCCGAATTGAGGACACGACAACAAGCGGCGGCAAAACCAATCCGGCAAGAGATAGAAGGACAAACGAATTTTATAAAGGAGGATGAAACATGAAAATTCAGCTTGACGCGGGGGCCATCGCGCCGACCAGGGCGCACAGCACGGACGCGGGACTCGATCTGTACACGCCGAGGGACGTGGGCATCTGGCCGGGAGAGGGCGCGGTGATCGACACCGGGGTGCACGTGCAGCTGCCGCGGGGTACCTTCGGGAAGATTGAGAGCAAGAGCGGCCTGAACGTGGTGCACGGGATCGTGAGCTGCGGGGGCGTGATCGACGAGGGCTACACCGGTTCGATAGCGGTGAAGCTCTACAACCTGAGCGACGAAAGGTACGCTTTCAAGACCGGGGACAAGGTGGCGCAGCTGATCGTGCAGCCGTGCCTGTATCCGCCGGTTGAGGTGGTGCTGAGGATCGACGGCGGGGAACGCGGGGACGCGGGATTCGGGAGCAGCGGGGCGTAGGTGAGCGCCCGCAGTGCGGGAAGCAGCGAACCGGAAGCCCAGTGAGCAAACGAGCACCACGACCGAACGAAGAGAAGGAAGCGGGGCGACTATTGCGAACTGAGGGAACAAGCAAGGAGGCGCCATGAAGAAAGCTTTTGCATTTGCGATGCCGAACCTTCCGATGCCGACGCCCTGGAACCGGAAGAAGTTGAACAAGGTGCTTGAGCTGCTGAAAGGGCTGGACGGCCTGATCGCCATAACGCCCTATTATCCGAAAGGAACGCTGCTATTCTTTGAGACGATCAACCAGGCGAAGATCGCCCGGAACCGGATCGAGGCAGCGGGGCCGAATCAGTGCGGAATCCATATCATGAACGCGGAGATTGCGGACGACGGGCAAAGCGTGAACATCACAGGCAAAGCGGAGGAGTGACAACAAGATATAAAGGAGGACGACATGGAAGGCCAAAAAATTGACCTGGCATTGCTGGAGCTGAAGACGGCAGCCAGATGGGCGGGCTATGAGGAGATCAGCCCGGAGGCGCTTCGGAAGAAACCGGCGGGAACCGATGCCAGGCTGTACAGCTTTGACCGCTTCGGCGTGGTGCAATGGCTGGACGGAATCGTAGCCCAGAGCGGGAAAAAGAAGGTATTTTCCTACCGGGGCACCGATTACCAGAGAAGCACGAAGGAGATCAGAGGATGGCCACGGGCAATCTGGACAGTTTATGGGAGGACGAAATGAGCATAAGCGCGGTGCTGGTGCTGATCCTGGCGATGATCGCCGGGATTGTGAGCGCCATGCAGTGGGTGAACGGGAAACGGAATCACAGCATCATGTGGGGTTTCATCGTGGCCTACTGGGTGGTGCTGACGGTTAAGAACGTGTGCGATTTAGCAGGATGGTGACGGCAAATGAGGATGACAAAGAAGAGACAAAGCATCCAAAACATGCTGCGCAGACGCTTCGGCTGGTCATCTTGGCAGAGAAGCCCGCGAAACCCGGAATTTGAGCTACCAAAGGAAAAAGCCGACAGATGAGCAAAGGAAGGCGGTGAAGTGGGATGACTGACGAAGAAAAAAGCAGAGAGTTAGCACGGAGCAGTTTTGCCGATCAGATGGCAATGCTTGGATATGAACCGAACGGAAATCCAAAAGATATGGTAGAGGTTGTCCGATGCAAGGACTGCAAGCAATGGGACGAGGAAGGAAGCTACCTGGGCCGTGGATGGTGCGGCTGGCATATGAAAAGCACCGGGCCGCGGTTCTTCTGCGCGGACGGGGAGATTGAGGAGGACGACGATGATCCGGGAAGTGGCGGAGATACCTGAAGGGCGGAGCCGGTGGTTCACGGGCACCAAGAGAGCCGCGGCGCGGGCGGACATCAACGAGGCTATCGCAAAGGGCATCAGACGGTTTGAGTTCGTGGGCGAAATCTACGAAGAAAAAAGCATGTACTCAAGCGTACGCGAGGCGGCGATCATCATGAACCGGGAAATCATTGAGCGCATGGTGAAGGCTGAGAAGCTTGCGGACGAAGATCTGGCTTTCCGGGTGATCCGGGAGGCACTGCACAATCGGGATTTATGGCCGATCCGGGTGACGAGCGCAAAATCGGACAAGCCGGGTGCACGGCGGATCTTCTGCGAGCTGAAGAGCGATGGAGAGGTTCGGGGCGCGATCCGGGAGGCGATTGCACTGGAGCGCGGGCTGCTGGAAAAGCGCAGGGAGGAAGAACAGCGCAGGCGGGGCATCTGACGACGGAGGATCGGAAGAGGATCGTGAAGATGCTTACGGAAAGGCAAACGCCATGATTGCAGAATGGATGCGGAGGGCGGATGCGCTTGCAGCCGTGCAGGCCTGGGCGGAGGAGAACGAGGGCACCGGGGAATTGTTTAACGTGGAACAGGTGCGGGAGATCTTTGAGCAGCTTGTGGCCGGGTGCGCATCGCCTTCGCTTTCCGAATTGTGGGTGGATAAAAATGAGCGGATGCCGGAAAAGAAAGAACTTGACCAATGCGGATGCGTGCTTGCGTACCATGAGGGCGCGTACGGCGCCTGCGTGTACAGATCCGGGCCGGATCAGGTGATCGGGCTGCACGGGCTTGCGGAAAACAAAATGATTCGCTATTGGATGCCGCTGCCGGGGAGGCCGAAGAAATGAAAAGGGACTTTGAAAACGCGCACGTACTTTGCCCATACTACAAATGGAGCAAGGGAAAAATCATCTTTTGCGAGAATGCGCAGGTGGGGTGCGTGAACGTGGGGAACCTTTTCGCATCGGCAGCGGAAAAAGCACGGTTCAGTGGGCGGGTGTGCGAAAGCTGGAAATATGCGGAGCTTTGCCCGATGGCGCGGGAAAACGAACGATTCTACAGAGGGGAGGCGGAGAGGGTGGACTGGAAGAAAAAAAACAGGCTGGACATCCTTTTCGAGAAAAACGGCATCGTTATCAGGATTCTGACCGAGGGCGAGGGCAGCGGGAAAAAGACGGTGCTGTACCTTTGCGAAGGCGCAAGGCAGCGGAAAATCGGACGCTTTCAGAACCTTGAAGAGGCGGAGCTTTTTGCGGATGCGCTTTCCTATTTCCTGAACGGCGGGAAAAGGCCTGAGGTGAAGGGAGATGCCTGACTGGTTCGTGAACCTGGCATTTGTTCTGGTTGCGGTGTTCGTTGCGCTTTTTCTGCTGGGCATTTTCATCGGCATCTGCGCGGTGGGAAAGATTGCCTTGGACGATTATAAGGAAGAAAAGAAAAGCAAGAGGAGGCAGAGCAAATGACAAAAATGGAAATGGCGGTGAAGATCGCGCGGGCCGAGGGCATGATGCTGGGGCTGTACGGCATCGTGCGGGATTCCGTGATCGGGCCGGCGGTGGACAAGAGCGAGGACAGTGATCTGGCGATCCTGATCGGCGAGCAGGAGCAGAACCTGAGCGACGTTTATAAGGCCATCGAGGCCGGGGACATCGAGGGCGACGGCGAGGCGCTGCGCCTGCCGGGATGGATGCGCAGGGCCAAGGGAGAAGGCAAGCCCGGCGAGGAAGACGAGGACAGGCCGTGATCGGGATCGCGTTTTTGCTTGGGATCGGCTGCGGCATGACGCTGTACAAGCTGATCCGGGAGGGATTGCTTAAATATTTCACGGCGCTGGAGGAACAGAGCGAAGCGCGGGAGCGCCGGGGACGGCGGCACCGCATGGGCATCGCGGACTTTGAAACCGGCGCGGAAGGGTGGATTGAATAATGGAAGAAAGAAAAAACGGACTGATCAAAAGCGAGTACCTGTACCGGACGATTCTGGAAGCGGCTGCGGACGCGGACGAGAAGATCAGGGAAACCGGCGCGGACGCCTGCGAGATCACCCAGACGGCGGACGGGCGCGGAAAGCTGATCCTATACCACCAGGAACAGATTTAAGGCGGGCGACCGCATGGGCCGGGCATCCGGCCTTTTATACTTGAATACGGGTCATAATAATTGAGCGGTTTTAATTTGATAAAATCGAATGGGATGGAGCAGCTGCCGGAGGGTGGGCACAGGGCCGAAGCCTGAAGGGGGTTTGGGGGTATCCCCCAAGCCCTCCCGGCAGGGGTGCCCGGCAGCAGGGACGAAACGAAACGACCGGAGGAAGAACATGCGCAGGGATGCCTTCAGCGAGCTGGAACCGCTTTTCGATCAGGCGGACGGCGTAGACCGGGAAGTGATCCGGGACGGAGTGCTGCTGTACCGGGTAAAAACGATCCGCAGCGGGCCGATGCTGGAATGCGTGTGCTATCCCATCGTGAAGAACCGGGAAACCAGGCGCGAGGCAAAGACGCACATAACAGGCGCGGCGCAGGCGATCGTGAACCGCAGAAACAGCCGGCGCCACCTGATCCGGCTTGCGGAGTGCAATTTTACCAGGGACGCGGTATTTGTGACACTGACCTACGAGGGCGAGAACCCGACCGAGGAAGAGGCCGCAAAGGAGCTGACGCGGTACCTGGTGCGCCTTCGGACGGCAGCGAAGAAGAACGGGCAGAAGCTGAAATACATCGCGGTGATCGAGGTGAGCAGCGCGGGCCGGGTGCATCACCATATCCTGCTGGAAGGCGTAGACCGGGAGACCGCCGAGGCGAAGTGGAAGCGGGGATATTCCAACAGCCGGCGCTTTCAGGAGAACCCGGGCGGGTTCAAGGGGCTGGTGCTGTATATGAGCAAGTGGAACTCAACGGTGGACGAGGACAGACGCAGACGGCGCACAAGGATCAGCCAGGGAATGACGCAGCCCAGGGAAACCATCAGCGACCACCGGATGACCAAGGGGAGGCTTGAGCGGATCGCGGGGGCGCTGGAGGAAGCGGCGCGGGAGACGCTTGAGAAGGTGTACCCGGGTTTTGTGTGCCATGAGCGGCCAGAGGTGAAACGGAGCGAGTTCTATCCCGGCGCGATGCTGTACGGGGTGCTGTGGAAGGAGCCGGAAGGGCCCGCGATGCGGGCTTTCTTGAGGTGCGTGAAGTGAACAAAAGGATAAAAAAAGGGTGACAAGGGGCGCGTGACGCGCGCGCGGTATAAGGTTGGCTTTTTCTGAAGAAGGCAGGGGCCGCAGGTGTAGAAAACCGGCGGCTTTTTTGCGTATGATAAAAGCGGGAACCGGCTGAAGGGGCCGGAAAAAATGAAACCAGAGCCAAAACAGGAGCGTGAGGGGGTATGGATTGGGAGCGGGCGCGGGCTGAGTATGTGACGGGGCGCGCGACCTATCACGAGATCGCCGAGCGCTTTGGCGTGAGCAAGGGCACCGTGGGCAAGCGGGCCAAGGAAGAAGGATGGACGGGCCAGCGCAGCGCATACCGAAAGAGCGTGGCCGAGAAGGCGATCAGCAAGCGGGGCGAGAAGGCCGCGGACAGGCTGGCAAAGCTGATCGACACCACAGAGCACCTGATGACGCGGCTTGAAGAAATCACAAGAGACCGCCAGCAGTTCAACCGCAGGTACCTGACGGACATCACGGTAAACGAGGAAGGGCAAAAGCAGGCGGTGGCGCTGGAATTTCTGACAAACAAAGCGGACATCCGGGAACTGAACCAGGCGACAAAGGCCCTGAACGAGCTGACCAAGGCGGCGCGGAACCTGTACGAGATCCCCGACCGGGAGACGCGGGAAAAAGAGAAGATCGAGAAGCGCAAGCTGCAGCTGCTGGAGCGGCGCGAGGGCGCGGGCGTTCAGGAAGGCGGCGGCATCATCGAGATTCCGGCGGTGACGGCGCAGGACGAGAACGCGCTGGAGGTGGACACCTGATGGACGTTGTGTGGACACCGCAGCCAAGGCAGGCGCTTTTTATGAGCCGGCCGGAATGGGAGGCATTCTACGGCGGGGCCGCCGGCGGCGGGAAAAGCGACGTGCTGGTGGTGGAGGCGCTGAGGCAAACGGAAATACCCTGGTACAAGGGGATCCTGTTCCGCAAGACCTACCGGCAGCTGGGCGAGCTGCTGGACAAGGCTGACCGGTACTACCCGCGGGCGGTGCCGGGGGCGCGGTACAACGCGCAGCAGAACTGCTGGAAGTTTCCGAGCGGGGCCAAGATCTATTTCGCGGGAATGCAGTACACGAAGGATAGGGAGAAATGGCAGGGCTGGCAGTTTGATTACATCGCCTTCGACGAGCTGACGCATTTCAGCTTTGACGAATACAGCTACATGTTCAGCCGGAACCGACCGAGCGGGCCGGGGACGCGGACATACATCCGGGCGACCGGGAACCCGGGCGGGATCGGGCACGGATGGGTCAAGCAGCGGTTCATCACCGTGGCGCCGCCGGGGGTGCCGGTGAAAAGAAAGCTGGAATGGATAGACGCGAAGGGCGAGAAACAGACGGGCTGGCGGTACCGGGTATTCATTCCGGCAAAGCTGCAGGACAATCTGGCCCTGATGAAAAACAGCCCTGAATACGTGATGAACCTGAGCGCGCTGCCGGAAAAGGAGCGGTCGGCGCTGAGGGACGGGAACTGGGACAGCTTTTCCGGGCAGGTGTTCACAGAGTGGGTGAACGACAGCGACCATTACGAAGACCAGAAGTGGACGCACGTGATCGAGCCGTTCAGATGCCCGAAGCACTGGCGGATCCTGATGGGCTACGACTGGGGCTATTCAAAGCCTTTCGCCTGCGGGTGGTACGCGGTGGACGAGCGCGGGAAAATGTACATGATCCGGGAATTATACGGGTGCACCGGCGACCCGGACGTGGGCGTACAGTGGGACGTGGCCAGGACCGCGGCGGAAATCCGGCGGATTGAGAGCGAAGACCCAAACCTGCAGGGGCGCAGGGTGGAACGGATTGCCGACCCCGCGATCTTCCAGGGAAACAGCGAGGGGAGCATTGCGGAACTGTTCGAGCGGAATCACGTGTACTTTGAACGGGGCGACCATGAGCGGATCGCCGGGAAAATGCAGATGCACTACCGGCTGCAGTTTGACGAGATCGGGGAACCGATGCTGCAGGTGTTCAATACCTGCACAAACTTTATAAGGACGCTGCCGAGCCTTGTCTATTCTTCGATTGACGTGGAGGACGTGGACACGAGGCAGGAAGACCATTTATACGACCAGTGCCGGTACGTGCTGATGAAACGCAGGATCAGCCCGAAGGTGCGGGAGAAGGAAGAGATACCGGGCGACGATCCGCTGAACCTGTACGAGGCGAAGCGGTACGGGATGCTGAGGAGGGGTTAAGTATGAGCCAGTTTGGAAGGCTGACAGACGAGGAGCGCAGGAAATACCGGAACGCGGTGCAGGCTGCGCAGGAAAAAGAGATCCGCGAGCGGGCCATGGACGAGGCAGGGCAGAAGCGCCCGCCGCTTGAAAACAGCATGACGGAGCTGCAGGGCATGACCACCGCCGACGTGATGACCGAGAGGCTTGGCACGGCAGCGCTGAACGGAAACCGGGCGGAGAACGCGGACGCGGAGCGCGGCGCATACGTCCGGGCGGAAATGCCGGAAAGGGCGGAGGAAGATCTGCCGATCGGGAAAAAAGAGCTTGATAAGGCGCGGGAGATCCTGAACAAGTACAGGGCCGGGAAGGCGTTATTCGATCAGAGGATCGTGGAAAATGAGAAATGGTGGCGGATGCGGCACCTGCAGTACACAAGCAAGCACATCCAGAGAGAGACGGACACGCCGAGCGGGTGGCTTTTCAATACGCTGGCGAACAAGCACGCGGACGCGATGGACAATTACCCGACGCTGAGTGTGCTGCCGAGGGAGGCAAGCGACCGGCAGGACGCGGAAACGCTTGGCAGCGTGATTCCGGTGATTCTGGAGCAATGCGACTTTGAGAGCACCTACGACGAGGCCTGGCAGTACAAGCTGAAAAGCGGCACGGCGGTGTACGGCGTTTTCTGGGACACGCGCAAGCAGAACGGGCTTGGAGATGTGGACATCAGGCGGGTGGACGTTTTGAACCTGTATTGGGAGCCGCGTATATCCAAGCTGCAGGAAAGCAAAAACCTGTTTTATGTTTACCTTGAGGACGACGAGACGCTGGAGGCGATGTACCCGCAGCTGAAGGGAAAGGTAGGGGGAAAGGATTTCAGCACGGTGGAGTACGCCTACGAGGACGCGGCGGATGAGACCGGGAAAAGCACGGTCATCGACTGGTATTATAAAAAATACGTGAACGGGCGGACGGTGCTGCATTTCTGCAAGTTCTGCGGGGATACGGTGCTGGCGAGCACGGAAAACGATGAAAGCACCCGCGACCGCGGGCTTTATGACCATGGGGAATACCCGTTTGTTATGGACATCATGTACCGGATTGAGGGATCGCCGGCGGGCTTTGGATACGTGGACGTGATGAAAGGGGTCATGACGAGGATTGACCGGCTGCAGAACGCGATTACGGAAAACGCCATGGAGGCCGTGAACACCCGGTGGTTCATCCGCGACAGCGCGAGCATCAACGAAGAGGAGTTTGAAGACCATTCGAACAAGCTGGTGCACGTTGCGGGCGAGGTGAGCGACGCGAACGTGAAGATGATCGAGGCGCCTTCCATCAGCGGGAACTATATCACGATCCTGAACAACTACATTCAGGAACTGAAGGAAGTGAGCGGGAACCGCGACGCCAACAGCGGCGGCGCGGCAGGCGTGACGGCTGCAAGCGCCATCGCGGCCTTGCAGGAGGCCGGAAGCAAGATCAGCCGGGACGTGATTAAAGGGAGCTACAGGGCGTTTCAGAAAATCTGCTATCTGATCATTGAAAACATCCGGCAGTTTTACACCGAGCGGAGAACCTTCCGGGTGATCGGCGACGACGGGGAACAAAAGTTTGTGGAGCTTTCAAACGCCAGGCTTGCGCCGAGGGGGGACGACCTGTACGGGATTGAAAGCAGCCGCAAGCCCGTGTTTGACGTGGTGGTGCGGGCGCAGAAGCAGAGCCAGTACAGCAAGATGAGCCAGAACGAGCTGGCCAAGGAATTTTTCGGCATGGGCTTTTTCAACCCGCAGAACGCGGACATTGCGCTGGCGACGCTGGGCATGATGGATTTTGACGGCAAGGCCGAGGTGATGCGGAACATTGAGAAAAACGGGACGATGTACACCCGGTTCATGGCGCTGCAGCAGCAGACGGCGAAGCTTGCGCAGATTGTGGACAGGGATCACGGCAGCCACATTCTGGAAAGCATGGTACAGGAGAGGCTGATCGACGGCGGCTTTGCACAGCAGGCGGCGGGCCCGCAGCCGATGGTGCCGGGCAGGCAGGTGCAGACGGACACCATGGGCAACCTGAAGGAAGAGCCCAAGCTGGTTGAGAACGCGCGGGCGCGGGTGCAGGAGGGGGCGAGCCCGAGATGATCCGGGTGAAGATAGAGCCGGAGGCGGGCCGGATCCTGATCACCGGGCACGCGGAAAAGGAAAAGGCGGGCCGGGAGATTGTGTGCGCGGCGGTGAGCATGGCAAGCGACGTACTTCGGTGCGGGTGCGCGATGCTTGGCGGGAACCAGGCGGACGACGGGGAGACGGTGCGCGCGGAGGGACGCGGGGAGAAGTGGCGGGCAGTGCTGACCGCCTGCAGCGCGAGCCTGAAGAGACTGGCGGAGGCGCACCCGGAACACGTGGAGGTGATGATCCTTGGCGGACATGCGGATTGACCTGAAAAAGCTGGGCGAGATCGGAGAGCACCTGGAAGACAAGGACGCGCTTCGGAAGATCCACAGCTATCTTTACCAGCTGGCGGAACAGCTTCGGTATTTTCAGAACCATATCGAGCCGGAGAACCTGACGCAGAAGGCCAACGAGGAATACGAGCTATTGATCAAGCGTTCAAGGATGACGCTGGAGGCGACGGAAGAGCTGATATTGCAGGTGCAGGCGCTGAGCGAGAAGACGCCGGAGGGCGTTGAAAACAACACCATCCGGATAGACAACACCGGCATAGAGCTGACGGCCGGGGAAATCTATATGCTGAGCGGGCTGCTGAAGCTGATCGCCAACGACGCGGGCAGCATGATCCAGTTCGGATCCGGCGCGGACGGCATCCCGAGCCTGATCCTTGGCAACGGCGGAGACGTGAACGCGAGGACGGGCGAGTTTCGCGAGGGGCTGACCGTCGCCGGGCAGAATATCACAAGCCTGATTGCGGACGTGATCGAGCAGCAGAAGAACAGCGCAAGCGGGCTGGATTATAAGATCATCGTAAGCGATACGCAGCCGGACGGCGACAGAATCCTTTGGTTTCAGCCGGAGCAAAACGTGCCGCAGCCGGCCGGCGAGGTAACATGCGAATACAGCGACACGGCGAAAAGATCCTTTCCCATGATCCCGGCAAACGGCGGGCGAACCTGGTACAGAATGGCAAAGACCGGGCAGGCCATCGGGAGCCAGGACGGGTGCACCCTTCGGTTCGAGTGCACGCTGGTGCTTTCCGCAAGCTATGCAAGCCATTGCAGTTTGATTGTGATGGTGCGCTACAACGAGGGAACAACGCAGGCTGTAAAAGCCGTTTATGCGCAGAACTGGACGGAAGACGGGCAGTACGTGGGCGGGGCCGTCGCGATCAATACGGAGATTGAACTGCAGACGGATCCGACAGACAGCGACTATATAGAATACTGCGTGGACTTCAGGCAGACGGGCACGGAAACCTATTCGATTAACCCGAGCTTTGTGAGCTACGGGGGCGCGAAGGCAACCTTTTTCACGGAGCTGGAGCCGGTTCAGGAAGAGACCCATGTAGCAAATTGCCAGGTCAAATTTATCTGGAAGGAGGCGGCAGAAACATGACGGTGAGCGACTTTGTGAACGCGGCGCAGATCATCGCGAACCGGATTAAGTATTATCTGAAAGACTGCGGAGGCCTGACGCCGGACGGCGGGTGCGACTGCATAGGCCTTATAAAAGAGGCCTACACGCTTGCGGGCGGAAGATGGAACGCTGGCACCGGGAGCAACGCGTCTGCGCGGTACATGATGCAGGGCCTTGAGATAGCGAACGCGGGAACGCTTGCGGAGGGCATGGTGGTGTATAAGCTGCGCCCGCCCGGCGATCCTGGGTGGAGGCTGCCGGACACGTACAGGGGGCATCCGGATCAGAACGACTATTACCATATCGGCGTTGTTGTGACGGTGCACCCGCTGCAGATTCTGCACTGCACAACGGTGCAGGGCGGGAAGAAGGTGGACAGCAGCGTCGGAGACTGGAAGAAATGCGGATTTCTGAAAGGAGTTGACAGAACCATGGCACCGATAAGCCGGGACGGCTGGAAAATGGTGGACTACGGGCGCGAGATCACAAGCGAGAACGGCGGAAACGTGAACCTGCGCAGCGGGCCCGGGACGAATTACAGCGTTGTAAAGAGCCTGAAGGTGGGCACCGAGGTGGAAGTGCGCTACGAGGTGGACGAAACCTGGGCGCAGGTGTACACCGGAGGCGTTGAAGGGTATGTGATGCGAAAATATCTGAAGGCACCGGAAACGCAGGCGGCGCAGACCTACGCCGAGCCCATCAGCGCGCAGGGCGAAATCGAGAGGGTGTACAGCGGCCTGACCGAGAGCCAGGCGGGCAGGAGCCAGACGGAGATCCTGATGGAGATCCGGGAGGCACTTTCCATCCTGATTGAAAGAATTGACGCGGGGCTGCACGGGTGAGGTGGTGGCAATGATGTGGTACGAAATTCTTGCACTTGTGGGCGTGCCGGGGATTGTGACGGCGCTTTTGAACTGGATCGAGCGCAGGGCGATCCGGAAGGACAACGCGAAAAGCAAGATTGCGGAGAAGACGGACGCGCTTGCGCTGGGCGTGCAGGCGCTGCTTCGGGCGCAGATGATTGCGGACTATAACCGGTATTCGGAAAAGGGCTGGGCGCCGATTTACGCAAGGCAAAACTTTGAGAATTGCTGGGTGCAGTATGAGGCGCTGGGCGTGAACGGTGTAATTAACGACATTCATAAAAAGTTTCTTGACCTGCCAACACAGAAACCGGACACAAAAGGAGAGGAGTGAAAGCAATGTTTCAGGGAATCGACTGGGTGCGCAAGCTGACAAGCCGCAAATTCTGGGTAGCGCTGACTTCGTTTATTTCCATGCTGATCATCGCCTGCGGAGGCACGGCGGAGAAGGCGGAGAAGATTGCCGCGCTGATCATCGCGGGCGCGAGCGTGGTGGCCTACATCATCGGCGAGGGCCTGACGGACGCGGCGGGCGCTGCCGGCGGGACGATCCTGCTGACGGACGAGAGCGAAGAAACCGACGGGCCGCAGGTGTAGAAAAACGGACGGGAAAGGGGTTATAATCAATGTATCAGATGACTGACGGCTGGCTGGAAGGCCTGGGACAATTCAATATACAGAGATTTGCCGAGGGCGGCGCGGGCGAAGGCGGAGCGGCCGGAGGCGAAAACACGGGCGGGGAAAACACAGCTGCGGACGCCGCGCAGCAGCGGGCGAAGGCGCCGACGGTGCTTTACGGAAAGCAGCCGGAGGCGGCGAAAGAAACGAAGCCTGACGCCGGGGCAGAACCAACGGAAGCAGCCAGCGATCCGGACGCGGAGTTCCGCGAGCTGATCAACGGCAAGTACAAAGAACAGTACACCAAGGCAACGCAGGGCATTATCAACAAACGCTTTGCCGAGACCAAGGGGCTGGAGGAAAGCAACCGCAAGTACCGCGAGATGGCCGAGAAAGTGGCGGCGCGGTACGGGGTGGATCCGCAGAACCTGGACGCAATCGGCGCGGCCATTGACGGGGACAAAAAGTTCCTGATGGAGCAGGCCGACAAAGCGGGGATGACGGTAGACCAGTACCGGCAGATGCAGGCGCTTCGGGCTGAAAACGAACGTTTCCGGCAGATGCAGAAGGCGCAGCAGGAGCAGGCGGAAGTCACCAGGCAGATTGACGCCTGGCGGCAGGAGGCCGAGCAGGTGCGGGGCGTGTATCCGCAATTCGATATGGACGCGGAGTTCCAGAACCCGCAGTTTGTGGCGCTGGTGAAACAGCGCATCCCGATGCGGCAGGCGTATGAGGTGATACACCACGACGAGCTGATGCGCGGCATGGCGCAGTACGCGGCGACGGCAGCGCAGAAGCAGACGATTCAGAACATTCAGGCGCGGGGCATGCGGCCCGTGGAAGGCGCGGCGCAGGGGAACCCCGCGAGCATCGTGAAAAACGATGTGAAGAAGCTGACAAAAGCTGACCGCGAGGAAATTGCAAGACAGGTCATGAGGGGGAAGACGATCACCTTCTCATGACGAATGAGGAGGGTAAACAAATGAGCGTGAAAGAATTTCTTGAGAGCATGGAAAAGCTGAACCTTGGCCGTTTCGGCACCCATGATTACGAACTGAACACCAACACGACCGGTTCGCAGGGACTGGCGGACGAGAACAAGACGTATTACCATGATACGCTTGTGGACAATGCGGAGCCGTACCTGGTGCACGACCAGTTTGCGGAGGAGATCAACATTCCGGAGCACGGCGGCAAGACGGTCGAGGTGCGAATCTTTGACGTGCTGGACAAGAAGACGACGGCGCTGACGGAAGGCGTAACGCCGAACGGCAACAGCCTGAGCATGAGCACGAAGGACGCGACCATCTACCAGTACGGCGATTACGTGGCCATTTCGGACGTTGTGAGCGTGATTACCATTGACCCGATTCTGGTGCAGGCGACAAAGGCCATGGGCAGCCAGGCGGGCCGCAGCCTTGACACGATCACCCGCGACATTCTGACCGCGGGCACAAACGTTCTGTACGCGCCGTCCATTGTGGGCAGTACGGTGACACCCGTGACCCGCCGGCAGGATCTGGACGAGAACTGCAAGCTGACGGTCGACCTGATCCTGAAGGCGGCCGCGATGCTGGAGGCGAACCTTGCAGAGCCCATTAACGGCAGCTATGTTGCCATTGTGCACCCGTACGCGGCGTACGACCTGATGCGCAGCGAGGAGTTCATCGAGTGGCACAAGTACGCAAGGCCGGAGGAACTGTACAATGGTGAAATCGGCATGATTGGCAACGTGCGCTTTGTGAAGAGCACCGAGGCGAAGATCGTGAAGGGCACCGAGGGCACAGGCGCCAAGAGCGTGTACCTGACCATGGTGCTTGGCAAGGGCGCGTACGCGACGACCCATGCAAACGGCCTTGGCCTTGAGCACATTGTGAAGCCCCTGGGCGCGGGCGATGACCCGTTGAACCAGCGCGCGACGGTGGGCTGGAAAGCGACCAAGACGGCGCTTCGGCTGAAGGAACAGAACATGATCCGCATCGAGAGCAGCGGCAGCTTCAGCTCTGCGGCACCGAACTAAGGGGATGCGCGGGGCCTTCGGGCCCCGCAAGCCCTTTGAGAACGCAGGAAAGCGCTTTGGGATCGCAAAGGCGCGATGCGTTAAGACAAAATACACAGGAGGCAGCTATGGCGGAAACGAAAGCGAAGGCACCCGAGAACGGAAAGAACATGGTCAAGATTAAGCTTTTCCGGGACAACGGGCGGTATAAGGACGCGGTGTACGCCGCGGTGAACGGTGAAAGCTACATGATTCCGCGCGGGGTCGAGGTGGAAGTGCCGGACTATATCGCGGAAGTTGTGGAGAACAGCATCCGGCAGGACGAGCGGACGGCGAACCAGATGGAGCATCTGGAAGCGCAGTACGATCAGAAGACCGCGGCGCAGAAGAATTAAGCAGCAGACGATCATCAAATTGACCGGCTTTGGCCAGCAAGGCCGAGGCCGGTTTTTTAGGAGGAGAATATGGCGGACAGAGAAATGACCGGCGCGGGGATCTGCCTTGGCCGGGAGGGAACGGAAACGGGCATCCGGGTGTATAAGGACGTAAGCTCGTGGGCGGAAGAATATCCGGCGGGCAGCGGGCTGATGCTGTTCACAAGCCCGGAGGGCAAAACGTGGCCGCTTGAGACGGAATACGACGCGGAGGCGGGCAGGCTGTACGGGAAAATCGGCCGGACGGAAACGGCGCGGTTTGGGAACGGGTGCGTGGAAGCGCGGTGGATGTACGCGGGCGGAATGGCCGCGAGCGAGAAGGAGAACGCGTATATTCTGCCGGCAGCGTTCCGGGGAGAGATCCCGCGGGGCGTGCCGAGCTGGGTGCAGGAGCTGATTCTTGGCTTTGAGAACGCGGCGCAGATTGCGGAGACCGCGGCGAGGGTTGCGGACACGGCGCAGGCGGCAGCGGATCAAGCGGCGGCTGCGACGGCAGAGGCATCGGCGAGCGCGGAAGCGGCTGCGCGGGACGCGGAGGCGGCGTCGCAGAGCATGACGGCAGCGGCGCAGAGCGCGGAAGCGGCACAAAATGCGGCGGATCAGGTGACGAGCGCGACGAGCGCGGAGACGCTGGACTATCTTGGACTGTAAGAGGAGGGCGAAAACATGGCACAGGGTGACAAGCTGGTAACGCTGGACGGGCTGAAGGCGGTCTTTGACGAATCCGGCGCGGCGGAAACGACGTACAACCTTTATACCATCAAGGGGTATAAGAACTGTTATATCAATGAGGACGGAACGGAGACGGGCACCAACGCGGCGCGGATCACGACCGGGTACATCCCGGTGGACCCGGCAAAGGATTATATTTTTTCCATTGACGGGGAGAGCGGCCTTGCGGCGCTGGTGTTCGCATGGTACAACGCGGACAAAGTGTACATCAGCCGGAACAACCAAACGAGCGTTGCCAGGGCATATACAGCGAGCCTGAAAAAGCACGACGCGGAGGACAGCAGCACAAGGCCGGAGGGCGCGGTGTTTGTGCGCATCGGGTTTCAGAAGACCGGGGCCGGGTTTGTGGAGCACCCGGAGAACGCGCTGGCATGGCATCCGATGCTGCGGGAGGAAGGCACAAGCGGGATTTACGTACCGAAGCACACGGGCAAAGACCTGTTTGCGCGGGGACGGCTTGACAGCCTGGAAGGCAGCGTGAACGGGCGCTTTGCGGGCAAGCGGATCTCCATTTTGGGGGACAGCATTTCGACATTTGCGGGGAACGACGCGCAAGATGCGGCGGACGGGCACAAGATCGCGGACGGGGTGTACACGTATGCGGGGAACCATTGCCGGTATCCGAACGATTCTGTCACAAGCGCAGAACAGACGTACTGGATGAAGCTGATACAATCGCTTGGCATGGTGCTGGGCGTAAATGAATCCTGGGCGGGCAGCCGGGTATCCTGGGGCGGCGGCGAAAGCGGGGACTACGGCGCGGACATCTACATGGGCAGCCCGACAAGGATCGGGCACCTGGGTGCGAACGGGACGCCGGATATCATCCTTGTGAACGCGGGCACCAACGACATCGGGCGGAGGGTCGACGTGGGCACGTTTAACACGGAAGACCCGCGGGATTATTCGGACGAGACCATTGCGGGGCTGAACGTGCGGAATTTTGCGGACGCGTACCGGGCGATGCTGATCCGGCTGCAGAAGGCGTACCCGCTTGCGCGCATCGTTGTGATGCTGCCGAACTACACCACGAGCTATTACGACCCAACGAGCGCGGACGAGTATCTGGAAATGATCAAGACCGAGTGCGATTATTTCGGGATCCCGTGGGCGGACATGCGGACGGTTGGCGTGACGATGTTCAACACGGGAACCTATTTTTCGGACGGGATCCACCCGAACCCGGCTGGAATGGAACTTTTGTTTGAGAAGATCGAAAAATTTTTCCGGTATACGCTGTAAGGAGGGAACGGGAATGACGGCGGAGATGGCGCTGGAGATGGCGGAGGAGCTCAGACCGGGCGAGGCGCTGGAAGAGGCGCTGTACAAGGCGCTGACGGACATGGAGAACGAGATCGGCGAGCACATGAACCGGCATGTGCCCGCCACCGCGGAGCCGAGGGAGATCACGGCGGAGAACGCGGGGAAGGAAATGCGGCTGCCAAAGCGGTTTGAAATGGCCTACGTTTACCGCCTGATGGCGGAGCGCGACCGGGAGATGGGCGAATATGACCGGTATAACAATGACGCCGCGATTTATAACAGCATGATGAAGGAATGGAAGGCCTGGTACCGGCGGGAGCACAAACCGAAGGGGAACGTGCGTGGAAGATGGAGGCTGGTCTGATGCTGACATATCAGAACGCAATCGGCGGATACACGCAGCAGGGGTACGCGTTTCAGGGACTGAACCGGGGGCCGTTCGGGCACGCGGGCGCGTTCTTTGACACGGAGAACCTGACGGGCGAGGACGCGCCGGTAACCAGGACAAGAGACCGGCGGAAGAAAATGCGGACACTTTTGCCGGGTGCGGAGCTGTTCGGGCATGACGCGCTTGGGTGGATCAGCGGGACGGGAGTGTATTACGGCGGGCAGCAGGTGGGCGAGGTGAACGCGGGGCGGCACCAGATCATCCCGATGGGTGCCAGGTTCGTGATCTTCCCGGACAAGAAGGCATTTAACACGCAGACGGGCGAAATGGAAACGCTTGAAAACCGGGTGAGCATCGCGGGGACGGTGACGTACACGGCCTGCGACCTGATGGGCGAGGCGATCCCGGCGGGATCGGCGGTGTACGCAAAGCTGAGCGCGGAGGGAATCGGGGCGGGCTTTTCGGAAAATGACGTCGTGACGATTGCGCAAAGCGAAATTATAGCCGAGGGCATGTACCAGATATACAGCGTTACCGCGGACAGCTTCGTGATTCTTGCGACGCTGGACGAAGACGAGACGACGGGGACGGGCATCCAGATCACGAGGGACGTGCCGGACATGGACTTTGTAACCGAGTGTGATAACCGGCTTTGGGGGTGTTCGAGCGCAAACCATGAAGTATACGCCTGCGCGCTGGGGGATCCCAAGAACTGGCGGAAGTATCAGGGGCTTGCAAATGACGCCTATGCGGTGACCGTGGGCAGTCCGGGTGCGTTCACCGGGGCCGGGGTGCACAACGGGTACGTGCTTTTCTTCAAAAGCGACCGGATTCTGAAGCTGTTTGGATCCAGGCCGAGCAATTACCAGCTGACGGACACGGAGGCCGCGGGGATTGATCCGGGGAGCGAAAAGAGCGTTGCGACGCTGGACGGGGTGCTGTTTTACCTGAGCCCGCACGGGGTGATGGCCTACGACGGGGGGCTGCCGGCGAGCGCGCACGGCGCCTTTTACGGGCAGAAGTTTGAAAACGCGGTGAGCTGCTGCGGCTTTGACAGCCTGTACATCAGCATGGAAAGCGGCGGAAAGCGGAGCCTGTACACGTTCCGGGGCGGGATCTGGCACCGGGAGGACGAGAGCGGCCTTAGCGATTTGCACCTTGCGAACGGGACGCTGTACGGCGTGGACGGGCAGGGGAACCTCTGGCGGCTGAAGGGCGGGGACGAAAATTACGCGGCGGAGGACGCGGCGGAGGAAGAGACGATCCCCTGGAAGGCGGAGACAGGCGACCTGGACATGATGGCGATGTTTAAAAAGCACCTTCGGAAGATCCAGGTGCGCTACGCGCTTTCAGAAGGCGCGGAGATGACGGTGAGCGTATCGACGGACGGCGGGCCCTTTAAGACGTATTTTGTGCGGACAGGCGCAAAGCAGGTGAAGGCGGAAACGTTCAACATTATCCCCAAGCGCTGCGACCATATGCGCATCCGCCTGAGCGGGCAGGGGGAAGTGAAACTGTTTAATCTGTACTATACCGTGGACGCGGGAAGCGAGCTGTAAAGGAGGAAGAACAATGCCGAGATACAGGCAGGGCGAGATTTTGGACACGGAGATCCGGCGGGAGGAGGAAACGCCGGGCGCGGAGAACACGCAGCAGGCGGCGTCGCCTGTGACCGCGGCGGCCGCGCAGAGGATCATCAACAGCGGAAGCCAGGGCGTTTATATGGACACCAACGGGAAATATTCAGGCAACGCCCTGACGATGATACCGCACGGCGCAGCCGGCGTGACGGGAACGAACGTGACGGGCATCGGGGCCGCGGCAGCCGGGAGCGGGACACCGGTGAACGTGACCGGCGGGGCCGCGCAGGCCGCGGGAACCTACGGGACGGGCATTGAAAGAACCCCGCTGACGTTTACGGACGTGAACGGGAACGAGAGGCTTGACCCGCGGGGCGCAAGCACGGTGCTGACGCAGTTTTCCGAAAGCCAGAAGAACGAGCCGACGCTGGAGGAAAGCGAGCGGACGCGGCAGGCGCTTGAGCGGCTGCAGAACTGGGAAGGCACCAGGCCGGATCCATGGCAGAGCCGGTACGACGCGCAGATTGACCAGATTCTGCAGGGACTTGGCGACCGCGAAGGCTTTACCTATAACCCGGAAGAGGATCCGCTGTACCGGAATTACCGGGATCAGTATCTGCGGCTTGGCAACCGGGCGATGCAGGACACCATGGCAAGCGCCGCGGAGCTTACAGGCGGATACGGGAACACCTACGCGCAGGGCGCGGGGCAGCAGCAGTATCAGGACTATCTGAGCGGGCTGAACGCGCAGATGCCGGGACTGTATGACAGGGCGTATCAGCGGTACATGGACGACCAGGACGCGGAATACAACCGTCTGAATGCGCTTTTGAACCGCGACAGCACGGACTACGCGAGATACCGCGACCAGGTGGGCGACTATCTGACCGACCGGAATTATTATGCGGGCAGATACGACACCGAGAACGCGAACGACCTTGCAAGATACAGCGCGGAGCTTGGACAGTGGCAGGACGACAGGGCTTTTTATTACAACATGCTGAGCCATATGGCGGACGACCCCGTTGTGGCGGCAGCCGTGCAGCAGATCGCCGGCGGGCTTGTGCAGGATACGGCGAGCGCCGGCGGCGGCGGAGGCGGCGGAGGCGGCACCGCGAGGAGGGACAACGGGGAATCGCAGATGCTGCACAGCCGGAGGGACACGGACGCGAAACTGCAAAACGCGGTGACGGAGAGCCTTGGAACGGGGAGCCTGTACCGGGTGCCGCTGCCAGGCACAACGCCGCCGGTGAACCAGTGGCAGCACACCTACACCGGAATGCCGGAACCGACGGGCACGCAGGCGCCGACGGGGACGCAGACGCCGACGGCACCCACCGAAGGAACAACCCCGACGACCGGCGGAAACCCGATGATCATGAACACGCAGGCACAGACGGAGGCGGAGCTTGCGCGGCTTGCGCAGGCTGACAGAGACCTTGCGGAGAGACTGAGGAGAATGGGAATCGCATATTAAAGGAGGGGGCAAGAATATGCCACTTGACAGAAGAATTGTGGAGGCGGCCGCGGACAGACTCGCGACCGCCAACGCCGTTAGCCGGGAAGAGGATCGGCTGGAAATGCAGCGGGCGGCACAGCAGCAGAGAACCGCATCCATTGCCGCGGACGTGCTTGCGGAGAGGCTTCGCAGCGCGCATCAGGCACAGCAGGCACAAAGGACGGCACAGCGGTCGGCGCTGGAACCCATTGCGCCCATTGCAGGCAGCAGGGAAGAAAGAACAGGAAGCCAGATGGCACCCGTCTCGCCGCTTGAACGGACGGCAAGGCAGCAAAGGACGCAGGCGCAGGAGATGGCATACGGGCCGATTGCGCGCAACCCGGCTGCGGCCAGCGTGCTTGACCAGGCAATCGAGAGGCTGAGGAACGGGGCCAGGGAGAGGGCCGTGGAGAGCCTGCACCGGAATGCGGAACTTGACCGCAGGAGCAGCGCGGGTGGGAGTTTCGGCCCGGATCCGGCGTTCGACCGAAGATCCAGCGCGGGCGGGAGCTTCGGGCCCGCTGAGGAATTGCCGGAGATTGAGCGCAGAAGCAGCGCGGGCGGAAGCTTCGGGCCCGCTGAGGAAGTGCCGGAACCTGACCGCAGGAGCAGCGCGGGCGGGAGCTTCGATACGAGCAGGGAAGATACGGAGTTTTATGTAAACGCAAGGGGAAACGAGCAGAAGCAGAGGAAAGCCACGACCTATGTGAACCCCTTTGAAAACATGACAGACGAAGAATACGAGGCTTTCCAGCGCGAGGTGGAGGACGAATACGGAAGGCGGCTGTATGCCGGGGAAAACGTGACGGAAAGCCAGGTTCGGGACGAAATGCTGGCGAAAATGTACCGGCAGGAAGCAGCGGAACAAAAGACACAGTTTGAAGAGAGGCACCCGGAGACGGTTGCGGAATATGAAGAAATCTATAACGGAACCCCAGAGGGCCTGACAAAGACGTGGTTTAACCCGTTTGACGTATCGCAGACCGCGGAAGACCGGGACGCCATCCGGGCGCAGATGAATTACACAAGCGAAGCAGACCGGGAGAGGCGGCAGCCGGCGCTGGAAGAGGGCCTGCGGCAGCTGGATCTGCAGGACAGTATGCGGGCGGATCCGGCCGGGAGCATTGCGAAAATTGACGCGGCGCTTGCGCGCCTTGACGAGCTGGAGGCGATGGACAGCTGGCAGGGAGATGCCGGGATCCAGCAGCAGCGGTGGGATCTTGAAAGGCAAAAGGCGCTTTTGCAGGGGTATCAGACGCTGCAGGAGATCGGCGACGGGAGGCAGGAAGCAGCCGAGCGCGGAAGAAATGCGTACATGGAAAAGGACGCCAATTATGTCCTGAGAAGTATGCACGAAAAAGACACAGATCAGCCGGGAGAAACGAGAAGAACGGAGACAACGCGGTATCTTAACGAAGAAGCGCCGTATCTGCCTTGGATGATAGACAACCAACTGGCGTTCATGACGCAGGACGAAAGAGACGCCTTTTATATTCTTTACGGCGAGGACAGCGAAAAGGGGCTTAACTTCTTAGATGCCATCAGACAGACGGCAAATGAAAGGAGAACGGACACAGAACAGGCCAACTGGAACCGCTTTGTAGGTGAAAATCCGGTTGTCGGCGGCATTGTCGGAACGGTTTCGGACTTGAGCGCCGAGCCGCTGAAAATAGTCAGCACAAGCGCGATGATTCTGAGCCATGTGACCGGGAAAGAGATTGATCCGAACGAAATATACAACAACCCGACACAGAGTCAGAAACAGATTAAAAACGCGACGAACGAGGCCATCAGGAAGGCGAACGGCGGAAAGCAGACAATCTGGAATGATGTATACGACACGGCCATGAACATCGGCGAGAATGTAACCCGCATGGTAACCAATCACGCAATCGGGATGCCGAGCTGGATGAGCACGGGCCTGATGGCCTATGGATCCTTTTCCAATTACTACACGGAAGCGGCGGAGAACAACGCAACGCACAACCAGGAAGACCTGTTCCTGACGGCGGGGCTTTCAGCCATGAGCGAGTTTGCGACCGAGGCGCTTTCCGACGCGCATTTCTGGAACGCGATGAACCGGGGATTGCCAAAGGACGGCAAGACCTGGCAGAAAGTGGGGACAACGGTCTGGAACACCTTGGTGGGCGCCTTTTCCGAATCAACGACAGAAGTGCTGAACGATATATCAACGAACCAGGTGCAAAACTGGCTGATGCAGGACGAGAGCGCCTGGAACCGGGACGTGCAGAACTACTACCGGCAATACCTGCAGGCCGGAACGTATACCGACGCGGACGAGGCACTGACCGCCGCGAGGCATCAGGCGAGCGTGGATCATACAAACCAGCTTTTGCATACTTTTATTGTTTCGGGAATTTCCGGCGGCGTGATGGATCTGGGCGGCAGCACGTACGGAAGCTGGCAGCAGAACCGGCAGCAGTTGCGGGAAGGCATCGAAGAACGGGCGTTTGAAATTGCCATGGAACAGAGGCGGGAGCAGGAATACCAGAGGAACCTGCCGGAGAACCGGGCACAGAACGCGGTGAACACCGTGATCACGCCGACAGCCAACAGGGAAAGCGGGCGGCCCATGTACAGGGCAAGCCAGCTGGTGGAGGCGGACAACGCGGCCAGGCACGGCTATCAGGTGGGCATGGCGCCGGACGGCAGTATTGTGGTGGGCTCGTACCAGCTTGCAAGCTATCTGAAACAGCAGGCGCAGAACGCGAGAAACGCGCGCACAGCGGCCATCGCGCAGGAGGTGGCCAACACCGCGGAGCAGGCAAGGCAGCGCCAGGCGGAGCAGCAGCAGGCCATCGAGGAAGCGGGCCGGAACGTGAATACGCTGGTGATGCCGTCGAGCGAGGAAGGCGGGAACCGTCAATACGATCAGGCAGCGCTGCGCCGGGCCGTGAACGCATCGCGGGAGGGTTTTGGCGTGGGCATCGCGCCGGACGGCACCATTGCCATCGGGCGGACGAACCTTGCGGAATACCTGCAGCGGGGCCTGAACGATGCCAAGGCCGAGCTTCAGAACCGAACCAGGGAGAGCGGCGACAGAAGGCTGAGCCAGAGCCAGGCAAGGCACCGGAGCAATCAGGCGGAAGCGGCGTGGAGCTATGACGCGGCCGTTGCGCGCTGGAATGAATTTGCGGAGAACAACCAGACGGAAACGCAGGAGGAACAGCAAAGAGAACCGGGCGCATTTGAACAGGCGGCCGCGGACATGGTGTACGGAACAAATGAACAGATTGACCGGGAATGGGACTACGACGCGGCCCTGAACCGCTGGAGGGAATTCCGGGAAAGCTGGGGCTTTGATGCGGAGACGGAAACGCAAAGCGAGCGCGAACCGCTGACCGCCGAGGAAGCCGGACAGGACACCCGGATGGCCGCCGAGGAATATATGGAGGGCCGGACGAACGAGCAGGCGCAGGCGGAGCAGCCGGCGGAAAATACACCCGCGAGGCAGCTGACGGCAGAAGAGGCCGGACAGGACACCCGGGCGGCGGCGGAAGAGTACATGGAGGGCCGGACGGGCGAACGGACGGAGCAGCCGGCACAAGTACCCGCGAGACAGCTGACAGCCGAGGAAGCCGGACAGGACACCCGGGCGGCCGCTGAGGAGTACATGGAAGGGCAGCAGCAGACGCGGACGGAGCAGCCTGCACAGGCACCCGCAAGGCAGCTGACCGCCGAGGAAGCCGGACAGGACACCCGGGCGGCCGCCGAGGAGTACATGGAGGGCCGGACGGACGAGCAGGGGCAGCCGGGTCAGGAAAGACAGGCGCCAGAACAGAGCGAAACACAGATGGAACAGCCCGTACCGCGCGCGCCGCAGCAGACGCCGGAACAGACAGAAACCAGCACACCCGCAAGGGATCAGGCCGCGGACAATCGGGAGCGCGTGACCAAGCTGAACGGCACCGAAAGCACCGAAGAAGCGGAGGACACGGACGGCGGGAGAACCGTAAGAGACACGACCGTGGCGACGACCGAGGCCGGGGACAGAACCGTAACCAGACCCGCGGAGGAGGCAAAGAGCGACGACGACGGGCTGAACAACCGGGTGCTTTTGCTTGTGGAGAACGACGAGGACGCGGCGGCCGTTATCCAGCTGATGAACGGAGAGAGCTACCGGCAGCGCTTTGAGCGGATGATGCGCAGGGCAGGCGACGACGGGCTGCGGGTGATGAAAAGCGACACCATTCCGGACGCGCAGAACGGCATCGGCGAGGTGCACGAAACGAGGCGCGCACCGTTTGAACGGGTGTTCAGGATCATGGACGCGGACAGCGAAACACAGAACCAGGTGGAAAACGACATCCGGGCAGCGGAGGCGGCATACCGGTACGGACGGCACGGGCAGGAGTTGAACATGCAAAACCCGTTCATTCTGCGCAGTTCGGAGGACATCATCCGGCAGGCGTGGGAAATGGGCCGGGAACAGCGGGAAGCCGAGGTGCGCGCCTGGAATGAGCGGACGAGGGAAAACGCGAGGCAGTACGGCTTCAGGGTGTACGAGGAAGGGCAGCAGCAGGACAGCGGGATTTATTTCAACCGCGTTATCAATCCGCTGACGCAGCGGCAGGTGCAGCAGCTGAACGTGCTGGACGAGCTTGCATACCGCTACGGGCTAACCTTTAACGTATACGACACCCTGGGCGACCAGAACGCGAGGTACAACCGGAACACAGCGAGCATCGATATCGCCCTGGACGCGGACGAGGGCGCATTGGTGCGGGCCGCGAGCCATGAAGCGTTCCATTATGTGGAGCAATTCAACAAGGAAGGCGCCGAGCGGATCCGCGATGCGGTGATGGACTGGCTGAACAACAACGCGGATTTTGATGTGAACGAACGGCTTGAGACGATCCGGCGCCGGTACAACGAGAGCGGCGAGAACGTGGACGCCGTGAGCGAGCTTGTGGCGGACAGTATGCTGGACATGCTGGCGGATTCTGAAAGCGTGGGCCTTGGCGTTCTGCGGCAGAACCAGCGGGAAACCGGCGAGCAGATGAAGAAAAGCGACGTTTCACGGTTCGCGGATCATATCAAAGAGCTTGGCGAATGGATGAAATCCACCATCAGGCGGATCGCCGGGAAGAGCAGCGAGACGCAGGTACTGATGAACCAGGCCGAGTACGTGGAAACCGTCGGCGACCTTTTGCGCCGTGAGGTTCAGGAGGCGACGAACCGGCGCAATGAGATCGCGTACGGCACCGTTCTGCGGGAGAGCGATCTGGCCGGGGATTATTTCAGGCGGATACAATATACACGGCACGTCGGGCAGGAATACAGCGCGACAAAGACGCTGGGCCTTCAGGCCGTGGTGGAAGCCTATGGCATGAATTGGATGGCGGAATGGATGGCGAAAAACGGCATGACCGTGAGCGAGGCCGCTGACCAGGTTGAGGAAGTGCTGAAGCAGTACACGGACGGCGAAAAAAGCCTTGATAAAGCTTTGGAGGACACCTACGGCGTGCCGGCACTTGAAGAGGGGCTGAAACGGGATCAGGTGGTATTCGCCGCGAGACAGCTGGAACGGGTGCGGAAGGCGCAGCAGGATCAGCAGCAAAGCCAAGACCGCACCCGGGAGGCCGTGGAAGAGAGCCGGAGCAGCCTGAAGATGCGCGACGCCATGAGCGAGGAAACGGCACGGGAAATCCTGCAAAGGCGATTTGCCAGCGGCGACAGAGCCCGGAACATGATGACGAAAATTTACCAGATGCTGAAGCAGGGCATCATGTTCAACAACATGGGGCACACGGAGGACAGCCCGAAGGTGGGCACCTATAACATTGCCGCACTGGTACAGGAGATCAAAAACGAATACCCGATCATCAAGGGCATGGGCGGCCTTAGAATGAGCGCGGAGACGCTTTCAGACAGAATCCGCGGGATGTATCTGGCACTTGATAACGCGCTGCTGGAAGGTGAGGATTTCGACTTTGAACAGGCGATTGATTATGCCAGGGCGATTGCGGAGGAAATGGCGGACAGGAGCGGGTACGCAACAAACCACAATGAAACGCTTGAGGAGGGCGACCCGATCCTTGACTGGCTGAGCCAGCACAGGGGGACGACGATCTATCTGACCACCGGGCAGGCGCAGGAGGCACGGCTCCTGTATGAATCCGTTGCGGAAATGAACCGGAAATACCGGGGCTGGCTGACGTTCACGGTGGACAAAAAGAAGATGCGGTCGAACCTGACCCTTGAGGACATCCAGGCGGAGAGCCCGTGGCTGCTTGCGAGCGACCTGAACGAGGGCGACCTGCTGGAACGCTTTGACGCCATGCTGGATCATGCCAAGCGCCTGCGGCAAAGCGAAACCGTGATCGAATACAACGGGGTAGACCGTGACACGTTCGTGGAGGACATGAGCGCGCGGATCCTTTGGGGATGGTTCGGCGCTGAGAACGGCCTGACGAGCCAGGTGATAAGAAACGGGCAGCAGACAGACCAGCAGAAGGAATACGCCAAGATGATCCGAGAGGGCGTGAAACACTACCAGCAGGCCGAGCAGAAGCTGGAGGCGGAATACGCGGAGCGCCTTACGGAAGACCGGGAACAGGCCGCGAAGGAATACGCGGAGAAAATGAAGAACGCAAGACGGGAACTGAAGGAGGAGCTCCGGCAGGAATACGCGGAACGGGAGGAAAACGCAAGGCAGACAGAAGAATCGGCAAGAGACAGTTGGCACAGGATGAACCAAAGGGAGATCGAGCTGCAAGACCGCGCAAAGGAACTGGACAGGCGCAAAAAGCAGCTTGATAGGAGAGAGACGAGAACCCTGCAGAGACAGCAGGCCGAAGCGGCGGTGCAGCTGGAGGAATACCGGAAGAAGCTTGACCAGCAGATGCAGGAAGACCGGAAGAAGCTGGAGGAGAATTTCCAGAACAGGCAAAAGCAGATCGAGGAAGCCGCGAGGGCAACCGCCAACGAGGAAATGCGCGAGGCGCTGCAGCGGGATATGGACAGATACCGGGACACCGTGAGGCGCACACAGCTGCAAAAGCGCGTTGACCGGGTGTACAGACAGCTGGCCGACCGGCTGCTGAGACCGACCAATAACAAGAACGTGCTTGAGCAGCACCGGATGCAGGTGGCGCAGGCGCTGGGTATGCTGGAGCCGGGCGGATTTGAAGGCAGCCGGAGGACGATGGAATTTAACGCGCTGCGCAGCGCCGTGCAGAACATCATGAACGAGGACGGCGCCATGGTCATCCCCGACCCGGATCTTGATTTCAAAATCAAAGACCTTGCAGACCGGGTGAACGGGCAGAACATCCGGAGCATGAACGCGCAAGATCTGGAAGCGACGGCGGAAACGCTGGAGAGCATCCTGCACATGATTTCCGAGGAAAGCAAGAGCCTTGCGCTGAAACGCGGCGAGGATCTGCGCCGGATGCAAAGCGAGATGAAGACCCGGGCCGAGCAGGTGAACACAGAGAAACTGGCGGGCAGGCTTGCGCGGGCCGTAAACAGACAGATTCAGGGAAGTCTTATGGATCCAATCCGCTTTTTCAGCCGGATGGAGAGGGAGTGCGGGCAGATCGGCAAAGACCTTTGGACGATGCTGCGCAAATCTCTTGACCGGCAGATTACGGACGTGGACGAGGCGGAAAGACGGTTTGCGGACGCGCTGAAGCCGTTCAAGAACTATTGGAAGTGGACGGGCAGGAACGCGCAGGTGCTGGAGGGCGCCGGCATCCGGATGACCGTGGGCCAGGCCATGACGCTGTATAAGTACATGCAGCGCGCGGACGCGGCAAGGCACGTTGTGGGCGAGCGGAATGCCAAGGGCGAGATGGTCGGCGGCGGCATTTATATAGGCCTTACGGAAGCGGAGCACGGCCAGCGGCTCAAGACCATGAGGCCGCAGCACGTGACCATGGCGCAGGTGAACGCGATTATAAGCCAGCTGACGGACGAGCAGAAAAAATGCGCGGACGCGCTGGGCGGAATCATGAACGGGTGGTGCAGCGATCTTGGCAACGAGGTAAGCATGGAAATGTACGGGTACCGGAAATACAAGGACAAGGCGTACATTCCGATTAAGATTGCACCCGGGTACACAAGCCAGACCATGACCAACGACACGCAGAACGCCTTTTACATGATCATGAACCAGGGCTTTACAAAGAGCCTGATGGAGCACGCGACGGCGCCGATTATGCTGAATGATATATTCCAGCTGACGGGCCAGCACGCCATGGAGATGATTACGTATCACGCCTGGGGGCGCGAAATGGCGGACATCGCAAGGCTGATGAACATGAAGCACAGCGAGGAAACGGAGGTGAGAGAAAGCGACGGGCGCACCCGGCAGATCCGGAAGGCAAGCGGGAGCTTTTCGCAGGATATGGGCCTTCTGATGGGCGAGAACGCCATGCCCTATTTCCGGCAGCTGATCAAGGACATTAACGGACTGAGCCAGGACGCGATCGAGCGCAGCTGGTTCGGAAGCCTGCTTGCCAAGTACAAGGGCGCCGCGGTGGCCTGGAACCTGAGCACGGCAGCCAAGCAGCCGCTTTCATTCGTCCGCGCCTTCGACGTGATCCCGGCGAGATACTGGGCGGGCGTCGCCGCAAGGGCCGGCGGGCTTGTGAACGTGGCGCAGAATATTCGGGAAATGAAGGAGCACAGCCCGATCTATTCCTGGAAACAGCGCGGGAATTTTGTGCTTGACGCCGGTCAGAGCGTCTGGGACATCCTTTTCCCGGAGACGAAAAAGCACGGATTCGAGATGGTTCGCGGCAAAGTGCAGGACTGGGGCA
Source organism: uncultured Clostridia bacterium (assembly GCA_946615785.1). Classification (GTDB taxonomy): domain Bacteria; phylum Bacillota; class Clostridia; order Christensenellales; family Aristaeellaceae; genus RUG756. The sequence continues at coordinate 8,171 of CAMOIA010000001.1, read as the reverse complement.
TGAAGCTGCCGGGGGCTATGGATAACTGGACTTGGGCGAACATCTGGCAGGCAGCCAAGAACATGGTGGGATCGCAGAACCGGGACATTCAGAAGGGCAGCGAAAGGTACTGGGAGCTTGTGACCGAACGCTTTAATGATTGCATTGACCGGACGCAGGTGGTGGACAGCATCCTGCACCGGACGCAGATCATGCGCGGGCGGACGGAATACGTGAAGATGATCACAAGCTTTATGGGCGAGCCGCTGAAAACGTTCAACACGTTCATGGACAAACTGGACGCATTCAGAATGCACAAGAGCTGGAGCACAAGGCGGGCGCTTTTAAGCACCGGCGCGGTGGTGGTTGCGGCCAACACCCTGCAGGCGGTTGTGGCAAGCATTATCAGCGCCTTGCGCAAGATGGACGACCCAGACAAGTTTTGGGAGGATTTCCTGAAAAGGCTGCTTGGCGACTATACGGACAAAAACCCGTTTGAGGTATTCCAGGAGGCGGTCTTCGGGAGCAACCTTGGGAGCGAGCTGAACCCCATGAACATGATTCCATTTATGCGGGACGTGAATGAAATCATGGCAGGGTACGACGTTGAGCGCAGCGACCTGAGCGTGATTGCGGATTTGTACCAGGCCTTTCAGGATTGCTACAAGGCAACGTTCGAGGACAGCAAAAAAACCGTGGCGGCGACGTGCACGAACTTTGTGGCAAAAATCGCGAACGTGCTGGGCATCCCGGTCGGAAACGTTGCGAAAGAAGCCGAGTATCTTACAAACTGGATTCCGAAAGTTATGCAGGGCATGGGTGTGGACACCCTGACGGTGCAGTACTGGCGGATGCGGTACGAAGAAAATATCGGGTACGGAAAGACAAAAGCCAACTTCAACGATTATGTTGACCTTGCGATGCAGGCGCGGGCCATCGGGAACGAGGCCCTTGCGGAGGCCGTAATCGGCGATCTGATCGAGGACGGCGGATGGAGCCGGGACGCGATTGAAGAGCGCATGAACAAGGTGAACGCGGGCGGCGCGCTTGTGGAAGGCGCAGCGAACACGAAGCACGGCTATTACCAGAGCTGGGCAGCGTGGGAGGCCGCGGGCGACACTGAACGGGCGAGGCAGATGGAAACCAGCATCCAGGGCCTGAGGAGCAGCACCGAGGACGTGCAGAAAAATCAGGCGTTGTATCTGACGGCGAACCGGTACGGGATCGAAATCACAGCCCTGAACAAGGCACAGACCGAGGTGATGGACGCATGGGCCGCGGCATACAACGCGGGCGACAGCGCGAGAGCGAACGGCATTGTAAATATGCTGATCAATCACGGGTACACATCCGACAAGATTGAAACCCTGAAAAAAGCAGCGCTCAAGCGTGTACAGTAAAAGAAAGGGCGGCGGGCTTAAATGCCTGCCGCCTTTTGTTCGGGCGCGCCGGATAGAAATGCATCGAGCTTTGCTGAATTGGCCTGCAGCCGGCCTTCTTCATGATCGTAAATTTTCAGGATCATGCGTTCATCGCTATGCCCCATCCAGCGCATGGCAACCTTCATTTCTATGCCGGCATCGCGGAGCATGGTGCAATAGGTGTGGCGCAGATCGTGCGGGCGGATGGAAATGCTTTTCCATTCACCAGGAGGCCCGCCGGCGCGCTGGGCCTTCGTTTTGCCCCACCAGCGCTTTGCAATGCCGTTGTTGGCTGCGCGTTCCAGGGCGGTCAGATAGCTATCCCAAGCACGGCGGAAGGCGGTCTCCGTGGCAATTTCAGCGTGCTCACCGGTAAAGAGCCTGCCGGTTCTGCCGATGAGTTCAGCGCGAAGGCGGGCGGGCAACGGGATCTCCCGGGCCGCGTTTTTTGTTTTCCCGCCGGAATGCAGAACGGGCTCATTGCCGTTATAAGAAACGGATTCCCGCACCCGGATGATATTGCGGGTAAAATCCACATCACGATCAACAACCAGGGCGAGCGCCTCACCGCGGCGCAGGCCGGCGTACAGCATGACCATCACCAGCGGGCGCAGCTTGTGGTCAACCCGATCAATCAGTTCTTTTTCTTCCTGCGTGAGCACACGGTGCGTGCCCTGGGTGCCTTTATGCGGGCGGGCGGTTTTATCCTTGAAAACGTTGTAGCGGATCAGGCCGTCCGCAACGGCGCTTTCAAAAATGGACACCCACAGCATCCGGGTGCGGCGGATGGTGCTCTCGCTGAGGCCTTCATACCGAAGATAGCACCGCTTGACGTCGCTGGGTGTGACGTCCTTTATTTTCATGCTTCCAATGGTCTCGTTCACCTGGTCAATTTTCAGGGCGTAATCATTATAGGTTTTGAGACCGATGCCGACTTTGTTCCGCGGCAGCCAGGCGGTGGCGTATTCCTGCACGGTGGGATCCCGGCGGGCGGATGCCTGGGCAGCTTCAAGGGCCTTGTATTCATCAAGGCGGGCGTAGGCATCGTCTTCGGTGTAGCCGTAGAAGTATTGGTCTTTGTATCGAAGTCTGAAACGCCCGTCGGGTCGCCGCGTGAGGTGCTTTCGACCATCGCGGCGCAGCTTTCTTTCCATGTTTCCTCCAAAAAATAAAAGATTTAAGACAAGTGTAAACGAATAGACGAAAAAGCGCAAGGGGCTGACCCTCGTTTTGACCCTCTTTTTTTTGTTTTAATCAAGAAAAAACCGGCTTTTTTTCTCTTTTTCCTTCTTTTCTTTGGCACAAGAAAACCCCCTGAAATCCTGAAAAGTGAGGAATTTCAAGGGGTTTTTGGTATGCGCCCGGCGGGATTCGAACCCACGGCCTTCAGAGTCGGAGGGGGAATGAGGCATAATAAAATAAAGGGATAGAGAAGAATTGACCCTATTTTTGACCCTGAAAAAGAGAGCGCCAGAAGGGGCGCTTTTTGTTTTTGGTGGGAACCTCCTTAGCGTGGCCAGCAGGTGTGGCAGCGGCGGTAGCCCTGCCGGAGAAGAGCATCCAGATCGAAATAACCGGTCTGGAGTTTGTAATCTGAGGTGCGTTCGATGGTGTGGCATTCAGGATCGTGAATGACCTTTGATTCAAGGTTCAGGGTGTAGCGCCCAAGATTCTGGGCGGGCGCGGCGGTGCGAACGGAAGCGAAGCGCTGCGGGGCGGCGGTGCTGACGGAAGCATAATACTGCGGGGCGGGCTTTGCACCGATGCGCGAGGACGATGACGGAGGGGCCGTCGCGCTGTTTTCGGATGATGACCGGAAGCTTTCAGGAACAGGCGTAAGGGGACGGAAGGTCTTAAAGGGGCGCGGCGTGGATGTTGTAAAGGTAATTGGCTGGGCATACGCATAGGCCGGGGCAGCCGTCGCGCGTGGCTGCGGAAGGGAGACGGGTGCGGGCGATTCCGTGGAAAAAGAAACGGGCGTTTCCTTTGGCCATGGGTAGGCTTTGCCGTGGTAATACACAAAAATCATGCCGGTGGCGACACAGCAGAGGAGGAGCATGATCCGCGTAAATCTATTAAATCTGCCGGATTGTTTTTTCATTGTGATCACCCCGAGAAAAATATACAAAACGGGTGTGAAAATGTCAACAGAAAAAAGGGGACACCCGTTACGGGTGCCCTTCGTCTTTGATGCGCTGGATGAGGTCGCGGAGCTTTTGCCATTCTTCGTCGGGGAGACGGGCAAAGGCTTTCATGACGGATTTGGCAAGTTCGGATTCGCCGGCCATGTACTGATCGACCAGGGCGTCCGTGTCCAGCGCTTCCATCATGGGGCCTTCGCCCTGGGTAAGCCAGGCATAATTGACGTGATAGGTGGCGCAAATCAGCTTGATAGATGCGTCCGTTGGCGTTGCCCTTCCATTTTCAAATTTTGAAATGGCAGCGTTCTGAACGCCGAGTAAATTGCCGAGCTCTTCCTGCGTAAGATTGAACTTTTTTCGAATGGTTTTCATTCGTGCGCCGATGCTTTCCAAGGTATCACCTCCTTGACAAGAATATAACACATTCAAAATTGTCTTGCAAGACAATTTTTTTGTCGAAAATATATTGACAGGTGTCTTGGCAGACAATATAATAAGTCTTGGAAGACAGTTTTATGTATCCAATAGGAAAGTTAGGAGGGATTGTATGAGCGAAAAGGAGCGCGGAGAGATCATGGAGGCGCTTGGAACGCTGCCGGAGAACGCGAAGCAGTTTGTGCTTGGCTATGCTGCCGGGAGAACGGCGGCACTGGAAACCAAGAAAGACCCGGACGAGGAGAAGGAGAAGGAGCAGGAAACGGCATGAGGGGGAAGGTGAGCGGGGAAACCGCGTGCAAGGCCTGCGGGGCGCGAATGCTTTTTGTTGAGACCGTGAAGGGAAAGCGGATGCCCGTGGATCTGGAGCCGGTGGAGTTCGTGCCGGACCTGAACGGGCGGAACAAGTACGTGCTTGAGGACGGGAACGTGGTGACGGGCGTGCCGGCGGAGCCTGGAGACCAGGACAAGCACCGCGGGTATATCAGCCACTTCGCCACGTGCCCATACGGGGCGCGGTTCAGGAGGCGCTGAAAATGGAGAAACTGTACGGAGCCGGGGACATTATGGCGCGGTACGGTGTGAGCCGGGAAAAAGCCAAGGAGATGCTTGGCAAAATGAACAGCGTGAACATCGGCACCGGAAAGCGCCGGATTCTGATGGTGACGGAAAGCAACCTTGCGATCTGGGAGAGGGAGAACACCCGGGTGCACAGCGAGAAACCGGCGAAACGCCGGAAACGGCCGGCGGTGGTGCTGCTGAACGAATGGACAAACCCGGACGGAACCTGCAAAAGGAGGACGGTATGAGCTGGCTGAGGGACAGACGAACGGCGGCGGGAATGTCGCAGCAAAAACTCGCGGATCTGATCGGGACGGAGCAGGGCTATATCAGCCTGGTGGAAAACGGGCGCTTCAAAACGCTGAAAAGGAAAACAGTAGAGAATCTGGCGGAAGCGTTCGGGTGCACGGCTGCGGAACTGAAAGAAGAGATGGAAGCGGAATGGGGGAAGCCTGAAAGAAAGAAGAAGCCGGAACCGGGAAACTGGCTGAAGCGCAGACGGTTTCACGCCGGGATGACACAGGAAAGGCTGGGGCAGGTGTCCGGGGTTTCGCGGGTGTACATTTCCGTGATTGAGTGCGGGCACGTGAGGCGTATCGGCTCGGCGACGATGGAAAGGCTCGCATCGGCATTTTTGTGCAGCGCGGACGAGCTGTATGCGGAATTTGAAAGCCAGAAGGCGGAGCAGCAAAAAGGCAAATGAAAAGGCCCAGGCGCAGGGAGAATGCGCCGGGGCCGGTAACGGAGGCTTACATGAAAAGCCATGGGTATTATACCCCATGGAGAAAGGGAAAGTCAATGTTTGCAATCTGGAGAGAGGGATCAGAACGCGAGGAGCGGAGACGGCAGAGGGCTTTTTTCCGGGATGTTATGCGCGGGATCCGGGAGCAGGAGAGGGAAACGGCGAGACTTCGGAAAACGTGCCAGGCCTTTGCGTACTGCGACCGGGAGAGGCTGACCAGCGGGGTGAGAATCGCAAGAACCAGCCGGGCCGGATTGATCAGAAACGGGTGGAAACGATGAAAGATAACTTTAAACTGATCTACGCCGACCGGGTGGGAAAGGCCATCGACGCCAGGAGCGTGAAGGTGAGCGAGCTTGAAAAGCGCCTTGGCATGAGCCGGGAAAGAATCTTCGGCCTGACGCGGTTCGGGGCGAACATCGTGGACATCGTGGTGGTGGCGAAGGCGCTGGGCGTTTCCGTGAGCTATCTTGCCGGATTTGACTGCGCAATGGACGAGGACGCCATGGCCGAGGATCTGGAGGCGGACGGTGGACAAAGCTGAGCAGAACCGGATCATCCGGGAACACGAAGAGGAGCGAAGGCGGATGCGGGCGCTGGAGGATGCGTACAAGGCCGCCGAGGAGGAAACGATGGGGTTCAAGTACGATTTCGGGAAGGCGTCAGCAGCCTTTGATCAGCTGCTAAGCAATCTGCCGGACAGGATATGGATTGAGTAAGGGCAGAAAAAACGCCATGATCACTCAGGGCGCTCGGAGGATTCGCGGGAGCCGATGTATTTGCCGGATTTGATCCGGCGATCATTGTAGGCGATGTCCGCTGGCACGAACCAGTCGCGGCCGATTTTCACGGCACCCGGCAGATTGCCGCGAAGGATTTTCTGCCGGATGGTGGCGGGATCGCGCCCGATGCGGGCGGCGAACTCAGAGAGGGGGAGCAGATTTGAAAGTTCCATTTTCACGGCGGGGGCCTCCTTTACGCTTCGGCATGGTAGATGCCGTCGGCGCCCTGGGTGAATACGGTGCAGCCGGTATCGCCGAAGAGCTGGGCAAGATCGGAAGCGTCATCGATGAAATCAAAGGGTACGCCGTAGATGATGTCGCCGTCGGAAAATTCGTCGGCGGTATCGTGGATCAGGATGCCGTCCTGCACGGCGGTTTCATCGGCAAAGGTGAAGCGGATCGCGGTGAGCTGGATTTCATGGCCGTTGTAGGTGATGGTTTTCATGGAAAGATCCTCCTTTTTATCAGTTGAAAGCGGAAGCGTTGAGGAAACGGAAAGCGGAGGCGGGGGCGTGCTCAACAACGAACCTGGCGGAGCAGGGCTTGCGGCCGTTCTGCTTGCAGAAGTTGTAATGCTGTTCCCACTTGGCAGCGAAGCCCTTGGTTTCGTTCGCGATGAGGCCGGCCTTTTCGATCACGCTGGAGGCATCGGTGAGGCCGAGGATCAGATCGCGGCCGGCGCTGTAGATGGAAAGAAGATTCTGGCCGTAGAAGCTGGAAGCGCCTTCGAAGATGGTGCGGAACTGTTCGAGATCGTTGAGGGCATCGGCGCGGACTTTCATGGCGTAGGTAAGCTGCTTTTCGGAAACGGCTTTCAGTTCGTTCATCATGGTTTGTTGCCTCCTTCATTGGATGGCTTAATTATACTACTTTTGCGTAGTATTGTCAACGGTTTTTGCAAAAAAAATCGGGAAAACGGAAACTTTTTTCTGCGTGATTTCCGCGGCGGAGGATGTGCCAGCATTCTTCCATGATATGGCGCCGCGTGAATCTTTGCCGGAGTGCGCCGGGCCTTCAGGCCAATGATAACTGCGCGGGATGTTGTGTTCGATACGTGCAAAGCGATCCAATTTCCAACCCGTGCGATGGCGGACAAGGACGGGCTGCGCCGTTTCGGATTTCGGCGCGGCAGAAAAAGAAGGCGAACGGGCGACGGGGAACCGGTGACGACAGGCCGGCTGTAGTAGGCACCCGGGAGGCCTTCAAAAACGGCGCACCGAGGCGGGCAGCCCCGGCGCGGAATCCTCCGGGCGCGATGAAGGCGCCGGGACTGAGGAAACGAAGGGGCTGCCTTGATAAGATCAATAAAGGAGAAGGAGAATGCGGGACGAGCTGGAAGGCCAGATCATGATGGGCGAAATGGCCGCGATGGTGGAGAAGCACCGGGAGGAACAGTATCAGGCCTTTGTGGATAAGTTCAAGGAAGCAAAGACAACGGACGACTGCTACACGCCGCCGGAGATTTACGAAGCCGTTGCGGACTGGGTGGAGAAGGAATACAGGATCGGGCGCGGGAACTTCCTTCGGCCGTTCAAGCCGGGCGGAGACTATCAGGCGGAGGACTATCCGGAAGGGTGCGCCGTGGTGGACAACCCGCCGTTCAGCATCCTGGCGCAGATCGTGGACTGGTATCTGGCAAAGAATGTGCCGTTCTTTTTGTTCGCGCCCGCGCTGACCGTTGTTGGACTGATGAAAAAGCCGGGGCGAAAGGAAAAAATCTGCGTGTATCTGGTGGGTGCGAATTTGTGGTACGAGAACGGCGCGAACGTGCTGACGAGTTTCGTGACCAATATGGACGAATACGCGGTGAAGATTGAACCGGAATTAAAAGAAACGCTGGACACGGTGAGCTTGATGCTGCAAAAACGCGGGAAAAAGGCTTTGCCCAAATATGTTTATCCGTATGAAGTGCTCACAGGCAAGGATTACAGGCTGGCGAAATACGGGCAACGGCTATGGATCCGCCAGGCGGACTGCGAGCATATTTCAGAACTGGACGCGCAGAAAGAAAGCAAAAAGTCCATTTTCGGCGGCGGACTGCTGCTGAGTAAGGAAGCAGCGGCGGAGAGGGCTGCGGCGGAGAGGGCTGCGGCGGAGAGGGCTGCGGCGG